>NZ_JCACKO010000006.1:0-81366 GCF_059505445.1 Brasilonema angustatum
TAAAAACCTGGCTTCTTTGTTTTTATTGATTAATTTATTCTTTGGAAGTCCCTTAAGGTGTAAATATCGTCAGATTTCGCTCCTGTTGACCCATTGAGTAATTCGGCTAAAGTTATTCCCGGCTGCGATGACACAATTACAAGTAATGATTGAGCGATCGCTTCTTCCACTGCTAGGGATTCGGCTCGGTAATAATCTTCTAAGAATTGCAGATTACGTTGCACAACCCAATTGATTTCGCGATCGCAACGGATGCGGTAATAAAGCCCAAACTGGCTAGCATAGACTTCTCCTGGCGGACAATGCCATTGATTATCTTCTTGAGAGTAAAAGTAACGATTGGGGTTTTTCTCTGCTAGTTTTTTCAACTCCTGCTCAGTTTTACACTCTTCCCAACCAGCCGAATTGCTTCGGATGATAAAGAAATCTGGGGTGTGTAAAACGCCTAATCTACGTCCGTTACTTGCTTGATAGTCAAGTTTAATTTGTGGTGGTTGATCGTAGAATTCTAGAACATCTTTATCGTGTTCTGACTGATAGATAATTGGTAGTTCAACCCGATGAGACTCAAATTGAATCGTGACTCCCATCTTGCGACTAGGGTAGCGTCCTGAAACATTCTTGCTACCGCCACCAACGCGACGCGATGGTTCAGATGAGCGAACTTTCTCAATAATTTTTTGCCCTGCCTCGGATATTTGAAGGCGAGCAACCCATTGTTCAAATTGCTCTTTCATATAGTTTTTACTAAGCACTTTGCGCTTTATTTTATGAATCTATCAAAATAAGACCATAAAGTTAGGAACTTGCTTGTCTGATGCTATACTACTTAAGTTTATAACACTTATAGTGTGCAAAAGTCCACTGATAGTAGATGGATTTAACGGCGATACTGGTTCAGTATTGTTTTGTGACACAGAAACACTCCAGTATTGAGTACCGCTTTGGCAAAGCGATTAGGCGGCGAAGGCGAGAGCTAGATTTATCCCAAGAAGAACTGGCTGAAAAGTCAGGGCTTCATCGCAACTACATCTCAGGAATCGAAAACGGAGAGCGTAACCCCTCGTTAAAAAATATTGTTAAGTTAGCGGCAGCTTTGGAGATATCTGTCTCCGATTTCTTTGTTAATTACGGCATTGAGGTTAAGAGTGAATTAAACTAATTTCTGAAATTTGGCTTTTAAAATTAAAGTACCAGCATTTAGGTTAATCCAAGAGGATGACTATTTACTCAGAACATTGGAGCCTAAAACCTCCAGAAATCCCGCAACGGAGTCGGTTATTTTCTCTTGAACCTGTGGCGGTGGGAACTCCTCACACAGAAAGTCTCAGTAGCTATCTCCATCGTTTGGCGCAGGCGCATTGTTTAACCTCTCAAAAGCTCTTAATGGGAGAAATTGCGCCACTTATCCTCAAAGATGAGGATAAATCTGAGCTATTGTCAAAAAATCTGAGTAACCTACTGGGAAATAGCGATGCTAAACCGACTATCAACGGAATGCGAGAAATGACAGGGAAGTTAGTCACTGTCTTAGAAGAGTTAACAATGCGTGAGGATTTACGCTTTTTGACCCTTTTAAGCTGGAAAGGAATGATTTATGATCAGGGGTTATTTCGGAACTATCGCGCTTGGTGTCCTTGTTGTTGGGAAGAGTGGAAGCAGGAGAACAAAACTATCTATGAACCATTATTATGGTCATTTAAGGATATAGAATTTTGTTTGATTCACAAACAGCGATTAATAGAAGAATGTCCTCATTGTGGTTCGCGTTTACCCGTGATGGCTAGGTTTTCATCTGCGGGGTTTTGTTCTCGTTGTTACGGGTGGTTAGGACAGGAAATTAAAGGCGAAGAGGAAATAGAGAAATATCGAGTTAATATTCAAGGAATTGGCGAACTAATTGCACTTACTTCCCAATTAGGATATAAACCCATCCCGATTGAGTTAACCCGAAAATTACAATTAATTTTGCTAGTTTTTGAACAAGTAATTGAAAAGGATTTGAAGTTATTGGGAGATTTAGGAGGAATCATGGAATCTTTGAGGATAGCCTCAACAACAAATCAAAGTCAACCTTATCATTTGGTGAAGTTGATTATTCCTGTGTGCGAAAAGGCGAAGATTAGTGTATCACAGTTGTTTGGGTTAGATTTTAAGGAATTGGGCAAGATATTGTTCGGGAATTTTAATCTGAAATTAAAGTTGTAGAAGTTTTTATTAGTATAAATAAGGATTGTGGCTAATTTTCTTCGCCGTATCGCCGAAGGTGCGCCTTTCGCCATCGCCTGAGCAACCATCGGTTGACCAGGCTGCCAGGTAGCCTACTTCTGCTTAACTGGAAACTGATAGCTTGATTGCCCCTGGTCTGGTGCCAGGTATCGAGTTTGTAAACAACAGATGAATTCGTGAGAAACCTTCCCAGAAAAAGTTTACACAAAGCTACCAGCGTCCAATATAGATGGATGTAAAATAGACTATGAGGGAACAAAGAAAAAGGGAAGGTGAATCAAACAAAGAAGATCGTGTGGTAAAATACACATACAAATACCACACCCCGTAAGCTTGTGTGACCAACGCCACCCAATTACACCACCAACGTAACGAATAACGCCGCAAAGACACTCCCAAAAAGAGGAAAACCCAAAACATACTATACCACCCACACACTATCCCCCAAAGACTGACAATCTCCCCCGACCCACTACCCAAAGGAATTCCTCCCAAGAAGAAAAATATACCCAAAGCTGTGCTTCCAAGCAGCACACTTCGCCGAGCTTTTTTTGAGGATAGAAATCTTACCTGTCTTGGTTGAGGTTGTGAAGGAACGTTTTCTTGTGGTTGCTGTCTAAGTCGTTCATCTTCTTCTCGCTTCAGCCTTTCTTCTGGTCGTTTTTGATGCTCTTGTTTTTCTAGTTGCTTTTGTAACTCTAACTGTCTAGCTCTTTCTGCTTCTTGTTCTTTGCGTCTCTCTTCTTCCTTTAGTTTCTCCTGATACTTAGCAGCCAGAATCGGTTGTTCAATTCGCTGTATATCTTCATGTCTAAGTTCTAAAGACTGCTGCCAACTGTTGATTTGCTGCCAAGCATGACTGCTCAAAGGATATTCTCTTTCCACAGCTTTTGAGAATTCTTGTTCGTATTGACGAAGGTTATCATTATACTCTTCCTGTGCTTGTCGTTCTTTTTGTTTTTGTTTTTGCTGTTGCTGTATTTCAGGAATAATCTTCTGCCTGATTGGCTCTACTTCTTCATCCTGAAGTTCATATCTTTCCTGAATTCGCTTTAATTCTTCCCAAATCCAATCACTATTAAGAGAACCTTCTTCAGCTAATGCTTCTCTCAAAGCCTTTTCATATTTCTTTAGATTTTCTTGTTTCTTCTGAACAGGAGCGAAAACTTCTTGTTCTATTGATTGGGATTCGGCTTGAGATATTTGTAATCTCTCGCGCAAATCTTCTAACGAACTACGAGCAAAAGTAGGAATTTTACCTTGCTTCAAATAACGCTGAATTTCTTTTCGATACCTCTCGCTAGGATCAGTAGTTTTGGCTTTAAAAAGAAGAATCTTAGCTCCTTGCCTCACTGGATAAAACTCTGGGTTCATTTCGAGTTTTGCTTCAGATATTTTGTTCTTGGCATATTCATGTAATTCCTCCAGAGAAAGCCACTCATTGCCGTTTTGATCTGCTTTTCCTGTACGAACACCTTCTAGGAGATAATGGGTATAGACAGAAAGGTCAAATTCATCCTTAGCCCAAGCATATTCCGTGGCACTAGCAGCCGTGAGTATGGCACGTCCCTCACCTCCTAATTGCTCTTTAATTAGAGCGTTAGCAGTACCTTTAGCACTTAATCCCTTAGCAAACGCTCCACTATGACAACAGTCGAGGATAATAGCAACTCGTTTGGATGGACATTGATTCATCCACTGATGTACCCAATTTGATGATATGGCAGTGGTAGGGCGTAATTTACCATTTTCCTTGCGAGTCTCATAAGTAGAAAAAAAGAATATCCAACTTTCATCAGTAATTCCATGACCAGAGAAGTAAAATAACAGGAGATCATCCTTTTTTCGTTTACCTTTATCAAATAAATCATAAACAGCATCTTCCATTCGCTGTTTATTAGGGTGCTTCAACACAGTAATGTCAGATTCTTCAAACCCCCCTAACTCTGGATCTATCAACGCTTCTTTCATTGCATCCACATCCGTAGAGCTTTTCGGTAAAGAGGCTAAATCTCCCGAATAGAATTGACCTACTGCAATTAATAAAGCAATTTTAGCCATCTGTGTTAGCCTTCTCTTCGGTGGTGGAATTACCTTTTGTCCATTCTTGTGCTTTTTGGTAAACAAATTCAAACTCTTCTCTGCTGCTGGCTTTGAGGTTGATTTCTCTACCGTCAGGAGTTTTGAGTGCTAACTCAATCTGTTTATTCCCCAAGCGATCGCCCAAGAATCCCATTAATTTTTTAATATTAGCGGCATTAACCTCTGCGTTTAACAATCCTAAAATGAAGCCACCGAAAGCTTTTGAACCTGCTGGTGCTTGATTAACTGCCACCAAATCTGCGCTTTCTACGATTTCACTTTCCTCAAGTTGTTCTCGCAAGTTCTGAGTTTCTTCTTGTAACTCGTCGTTATCTAAATCTGCATCTTGAATGGCGATAGTGATCTTAAAGTTAGCTTGTTGTGTCATGTTTTCAATTTCCTTAAATAGAGCTTTCTAATAAGTTACTAGGTAAAGCAGACCGTTAATTTTCTTTGTTATGTTCCTCTAGAGCCGCCATTCTCTGCTATATTTAGCTTTCTAACTCAGCCATCTGCTGGCTTAACGGCACACACAATCTCAGCACAACCGAGGTCAGTACCGATCGCGCTGACGACCACATCGGTTTTCGACGTGCCAGCCCGCTCGACCCAGCTGTTGAGCTTGTCATAACGAACTTGGGGTACTTAAAATGTTTTTGACCAAACCTTTTAACTCTAATATTTGAGCTTCCAATGCTGCTACTCTCTAGCTCAAGGTCATTTCTTCGCTTGCACCCAGATACTGAGCTAAAGCATTGAAAATCACTTCTGTTTTGGTTAAGTGAGTCTCGGCAATGTAGACTTCTAACCGTTTGTGAAGATTAGTTGGTATTCGGATACCAATAGAAATATTAGGCATGAGTAGAGGAGGTGAGAAACTGTCTAACAATGTAGCACGAGGTTTACATCCACCTTGGCATCTATCTAAAATTTTTACATTCCTTGGAAATGCGCGATACGCGCAGCGTCAGCCCTTTGGGCTATAGCTGTGCGAATATCTTGAGGACTTACAGCAGTTTTAGTCCGAATCTCAAATAAATCCCGTCTTGTAGTTCTGCTAATTACCAGAACTGATGAATTAATTGCTAAAAGGCTTTTGATACTCTGCCATCTGTGCAAGCGGCATCCTACATCTATGGCAAAACTCATCTTCCCAAAACGCAGGCATCTTGAAAGGTGCTTCACAGATAGTTGTCACAGCGGGTATTTCTTGACCCCACATGGTCAACCCAATAAGGTAAGGTTAACCTGCCTCGATTATCCCTAATCGTCCACTGTCTCACCCCCTCTAGATAATCTTGGGAGACAAGTTTCATCCTTTTAATCAACTGGTCACTTTCTCCCAAAAATAAACAACCAAACCGTCTTACTAGCTCAGGATGGTCAAACGCTAACTGTATCCTCTCCCTTAAACTTGGTTGTATCTTCTCCCCGTCAGAACGAACCCAAATCAAACACTTCAGATTAGACAAAATTTCTTGATAACAGGGAATAACATTCTCTGGATGGCTAAAATCAGTATTCTTAAACCGTCTCATTTGACGCAAAATTCGCGACTTTTTGGGGCTAGATAACATCGCGATCGCCAATTCTACCCCACAGTGGCGATAGACATTCGTTTCCCCTACCAAAGACAACAACATTCCATACACTGTCGCTGGAGGAGGGACAGGATAGGTTTTTCCCATTTCCCTTGCATGGGACTCCCGAAAAGTCGTAAATGGAACATCCAAATAGAGAATTAATGGTGCAATCATTTTGATTCTTATAACCCCAAATCTCTTTTAATGACTGTTTTCAAAGCTTCAATCAGTTCATTTCGATTACGATAAATATGCGTATTCTTAAAATGATAATTCTCAAAATTATCCAATTGCTGTAACTCCTTAACAATTGTTCCCCCAATCCACAATTGACTAGGGTCAATCTGTCCGCATTCTACTTCATCTATAAATTCTTTTGTAAGTTTTGCTTCCTTAGTCTTAGGATCGCAATATTCAAAGCAATAGGAAATATATGAAGCAAAATGATTTGTCCAGTGAAATACCAAACTATCGGGACAGAAAGGATAATTAAAAATATTACTACTCCCTCCTACTTTGGGTAAATCCATAATTCCATCTATCAGAGGTAAAATTCGTGAATAATCTTTGAGATGAGTGGCATTAATCCCAAAATAATGCTGATTTTTACGCCAAATCCTCTAACTTTAAACTGTTTCCCTTCTTTATTGATGGTTAATTGTCTTCGTTGAGGTGTTCCATCTTGTCGGGTAAGAAATTCAATTTTTCCTTGTATTTCTAAATTATCCAGTTGCCGTTGAACAGCTTCAATAAAGTTAGTAGAGTCTTGAAATCCTTTAATTACCACTAATCTGGAATAGACACTTTCTGAAGAAATTAACGGTTTGTAGTCGGGAATATCTAGTTGATAAAAATTTTGACCTATATGAAAAGCTTGACCAGCTAAATAAGGATAAACTAAAGGAATTTGTTGATGATAAATCCGAATTTTTAGACGAGATTGATGAGTGAGTTCAAGCAAATTGTTTCTGCTCGGTATTCCAGCGATCGGATGAATCCCAATAGACTTTAGTTCGTGAAGGCTAGGACAAATACTGGACAAAGCACTATAGATAACATAACCATTATCAAGAGGAATCGGTGCGCCTGTTAGCTTAAACGTTAAGTCTACATATTCCTCACTGTGAATTAATATGGCTGCCATAGATGGAAATTTCGAGAAAAATTTAAAGATGTTAGAGTTTGTTTAATACATCAACATCCTCTTGTGCAAAGTTATCCTCATTGTTATCGCCAACTACTTTGGTTAGAAGGATCTTCTAATACTCCAGTAGTTACTTAGAACAGATGGATAGCCGAAAGTTTCTATTCCATACCAGCATTATCCCATACCAGCATGAACCGCTTTTGCTCCATTATAAAAAATCCGGCGCTTTCCTGCTTTCTATGCTTGATTGGACTCACGGCAAGCTTATCCTTCCAGTTTGGATTAGCGGCAAAGTTATGGTTCCAAACTGTCAATTTCATCCAAAATTAGCTGACGCAAGAATGAGGGTTATAGTGTTATTAACGGCAAAGTTATGCTTCCAAGGGCGGCAAAGTTATGGGTAAAGTCACATTGAAAGTCTCTTGGTGACCGTGTTTTATCATGAGTTCGTGTCCTAATCTACCTGGCGACTGCTATACATTAAAAAATTCTTGTCCTTTTTAAGGAACTAATGTCTTGATGACATTCTCCCCACTCTGCCTAATGGCTGAGGGTCACGTCCACAATATAAGAAATACGGTGTGGAACAAAATGGATATAGGTTTGTAACTCATTGGAGTTTAGACTAATTTTACCTATCAAACCGCCAAATCCTTATCCAGACAGGGATTGATGATTTCTTTCTAGGCTTTTTTTGTTTCAGAAGTCTAAAATGTTTGCCAAACAAGGGTTGTAGCCGAATAAATCGAATTTAGTCTAAACTCCAGTAACTCACTCCGCCAACAAAAACGGGAGATACTCCTATGACAGCACTTACATTAAACCTCAACTCTGTCATTAAACTGACAAGAGAGCAGTTTTATCAACTGTGTGAAGAAAACTCCGATTTAAAATTAGAACGAAATGCCCAGGGAGAATTAATTATAACGCCACCGACGGGAGGAGAAACAGGGAGAAGTAATGTTAATTTAATTCTTCAAGTAGCATCATGGAATGAAAAAAAAGAACTTGGCGAAGTTTTTGATTCATCAACTGGATTTACTTTACCTTCAGGGGCTGACCGTTCTCCAGATGTTTCTTGGGTGGAAAAATCTCGTTGGGATGCTTTGACTAAAGAGCAAAAAGAAAAATTTATTCCTCTATGTCCTGATTTTATCATCGAGATACTTTCACCTAATGACAGCTTGAAAAAAACTCAGAATAAGATGCAAGAGTATATTGAAAATGGATGTCGTTTGGGTTGGTTGATAAACATAAAAAAACAGGAAGTAGAAATTTATCGTCCCAAACAAGATGTGGAAATTTTAAAATTACCTCAAACTCTTTCAGGGGAGAATGTTTTACCTGGTTTTATACTCAATCTACAAAAAATTTGGGGATAATATCATTGCCAGACCCGAAGGAAAAACACCAATTGCTGATGTCAATTGGTGGTTTCAATGGTTATGGTTGTATGCTTTTGTACATCCTAAAACCGGGAAAATTTATTGAAAGATGAGAAAAGCGAACAGACTATGATTACTAAAGAAGAAATTACCATCAAAGTGCCGTCTGAGCTAGCAGAGGCATACCGCAATGCCTCTGAAGAAGAGCGTGAACAATTGCAACTCAAAATTGCGGTAATTATGCAGTCTCAATTTACTACTGATAGACAAGAGGCGATCTGCGCGCAGCGCAGCAGCGAAGCTATCGCCCGTCTGAGAAACACGATGGATAAAGCTAGCCTTGAAGCACAAGAGCGAGGATTAACGCCTGAAATCTTAGAATCGATTTTGAATGATGACGAATAAACAACGGTTTTTTTTGATACTAACGTATTGATTAGCGCATTTTTGTTTAGTCAAAGCAAGCCACGTCAGGCATTGGATCAAGCTCAAGATATTGGTGTTCTCATATTCTCCAGTTCTGTCTTCTCAGAGTTAAGAGAGGTTTTATATCGTCCTAAATTTGATAGATATCTCACCGAGGAAAAGCGGCAATAATTGCTAGAGGATTTAACTCAAACCGCTCAGTTTATTGATGTGACTGAACAGATTTCGGAATGCCGAGATCCAAAAGATAACAAGTATCTGGAATTGGCACTGAGTGGTCAAGCAGAGTGTATTGTTACCGGAGATGATGATTTACTAGTGCTAAACTCATTTCGGGGCATTGAGATTCTGACTGTTCAAGAATTTTTGGCGAGGAACTAGTACCGCTATTAGTTATCAGTTCACTGTTCACTGCTCACTGCTCACTGTTCACTGTTATAAGACTGGCGATTATCGCGTAAGTATTTTAAACTTTTACGGATAGTGATTGTGTTGGGATGATTGACTCCTAAGCTGAGTGAAGCAATTTCCAATGCTTTGATGAACAGAGGTTCTGCTTGGGTGTACTGTCCAAGAGATTTGTAGACTGCTGCTAAATTGTTGAAACTGGTGGCGACATCGGGATGCTCATCTCCCAAACGAGATTGTATCACTAATATACTTTGCTCTAACAACAGTTGAGCCAGCGTATACAAACCCTGTCCAGAATAAAATCTATCCAAGCCAACAAAAATCAGAATTAATTTTTCATCACTGACTGCATAAATCAGATTTTGTGCCACTTCTGCTAAATGTGGAATAGCGTCTTTGACTGACTTAATTATCTCCTGGGTTGGCGACTGGGGAATTGTCTGAGCAATCGCGATAAAAGTTTCTGCAAAAGCGCGTTTAATATTTTCAGGTGTTCTTGGCTTAAACAATTCATTGACTTGTAGAAACTTCCAAATGATTCCAAAAAATTCTTTTGGACGCTTTTGTTGTGCCAATGCTGCTAATTTAGCCTGTAGAAACTCTCTAATTAAAGGATGAATTTTGTAACAAGCCTCTTTCTCTTCTACTTGTTGAATTAGGTGACGCTTGTAAAGTTGCTTTTTCGCTTCATTAATATCTGCCTTTGCCCAATTTAGTTTATCACCCACAGACTCTACTAATCTCCAAGGAATTATATTCGGGGCGAACAAACTTAACAACTTACCGACAAGCTGTGTCATTGAGCCAAGTTCAAGCCAGCTTAATTCAAATGCAGCTAAAACTCCCAACTGCGCTACACTCAAAGTTAGCTGTTGGTGTTCAAGTGCTTCATCTTTCAGTCGCCGCGCCTTCAACCGCTCCAACATCTGTGTCAATGATAAATCTGGATCTTCCGCCAAATACCGCCCCACCAATTCCAAACCCAAAGGGAGATATCCCAGCCATTCACACAAGAGTTTCGCTGTTTGCTCTTCCTTTTGCACCCGTCTTTCACCCACTAGCTTTGTCAATAATTGCAAAGCCTCTTCTTCTGACAGCACATCCAGAGATATCTCCTCAATGTTGGTGTCGAGGTTTGGCAACCGTGTTGTCATCAACACGCGGAAGCGATGAGCCGTTGGCAGGAACTCTCGACAACTCCCCAAATCTGTAATATCATCCAATACTACCAACGCCAGTCTTTCTGGTGGTTGCCAGTGCTGCCAACACCAGTGTACTTGTTCGATGAGACTTAGCTGTCTTCCTCGAAAATTCTGCTGCGGTACTTCCAGATTCATTTTTTGCAAGGCGAACTGCACTATTTCTGCAGCCAGATTCGATGTTCTGGCATTTAACCAGCAAATCCCACCAGGATAATCCGCTTCATGTTGACGTGCATATTGGGTTGCGAGTTCAGTTTTGCCAACACCACCCATACCAGAAACTGCAGAAATTGCGACTGCGCCTGGTTGCAGCAACCTTTCTCGCAGTCGGGAAAGTTCATGCTGTCTGCCAACAAAGTTGGCTGAGCCTTGAAACTGAACATTATTTGGGGGATTTAACTTTGCCCGTTCCCGTTCGGGCGACTACAGTCAAAAAGTCCCACCAATTATAGTATTTCCTTGAAAGACGTTTTTAATTTCCTCAGCTAACTTAGTGTTATTTATAACAGTTGCTGGTTGAGAATTGATGTTAGTTTCTAACTGTTGAAGAACCTTTGAAGCAACTTTTGGATCAGTTTTGGCTGCTGCTACCAATTCCTGCACAGCTTGATTGACTTCAGGATTAGCTTTAGCTGCTGATTCCACATCTAATACAGCTTTACCATAATCGAGTGGTTGAGAGGGCGCTTTTTCAATAGCAACAACAGTATGGGGAGAGTGTTTTTTGAGAGTGACGAGAAACTCACCAGTTTTATTCCATAGAGTTTCTCCTACCTTTTCGCCCGTTTTTTCCAAAGCCTTAGTCGCTATCACAGTTCCAATTGCGATCGCCCCTGCAGTGAGTGGTTCTATATGCTACTTTACATATACGTCTTAATACTTGCTTATGACTACATAATTTGACTTAGATGTTCCGGAAACGTGCTCAAAAAAATCTCACAAAAACTAGGGGATAAAGGTGTAAGGGCTTCAAGCGCAATAACATACAATATTAATGTATTCCCCATTTTTCAGCCCCATGTTTCAACAATTATGGTACAAACAATTCAAGCACGAGATATCAGTCTTTACGATTTAGAAGAAAAATTTGGATTGGAATTAATTACAAGCGCTGATTTTTTGACAGAATGGGTAGAGAACTTACCACCACTAACTGATAGAGAAAGATTCTCTTTAGAGCGAGTTAAAAGCAACTATTTCAATTTAACTAAACGTCGCCCAATGTCAGAAGAAGCAGTGAAGATGATAGTGCTGTCTCCACTGCTAGATTTAGCTGGCTTTTATCAACCACCTTTCGAGATTGAAACCGAAACTTCTACTGAGATTTCTGCTGAAGATGAAAGCATTCTAGTCAAAGGCAATATTGATGTTTTAGTTATACAAAAGCGTCTTTGGATCTTGGTTATAGAATCAAAAAGCACTAAATTTGATGTGATAACTGCATTACCCCAAGCACTAGCTTATATGCTTGATACTCCCAATATTGAACAGCCGACTTTTGGGTTACTTGTCAACGGTAGAGAGTTTGTTTTCGTAAAATTAGTTCAGCAAGAAAAACCAAAATATGCTCGTTCTTATGCTTTATCGATAGAAAAAGAAAGTGAACTACAACAGGTTTTAAGTGTATTAAAAGTTTTGAGTGAATTAGTAGTTAGTCAGTAGAATATAAGCGAAACTTTCTAGATAATAGGTTGTCACGGTTGGAGATGAAGTCATAATAAAGACAATCTCCGCTTCCCGGAACCACCGCGAGTTATCTCCTTGTTGCAAATCTACCTCGCGTAAGTACAACGCTAGAAAGATTACTTATAAAATGGTAACTTGGGAAACTAGGACTTAATTCCTCTTGCCCATTTTTTCGCAAATTCACCCCATGCCATATTTGACTTCAGCTAGCGAAATGCGTTCTCTTGTTGCTGAATATACTCAAGCTCATACTTTGTGGATTGATACAGAAATCGCAGAATACAAAAGTCGTAGTCCGAGACTATCGCTGATTCAGGTATTAGATGATCCAACAGACTTGAGTGGCGATCGCATCCATATTTTAGATGTACTCGACCATCCTGATATTGTGGCAGAGTTTATCGACAAAATTATGGTCAATCCCGAAATTGAAAAAGTCTTTCATAATGCTAACTTTGATGTGAAATATCTGGGTAACAAAAAAGCTACAAACATCACTTGCACTCTGGAAATGGCAAAAAAAATTCCCTACTATGCCTTACCAGTACCTAACTACCAATTAAAAACATTAGCAGCAGAACTTTGTGATTTTAAGAATATAGAGAAACAAGAACAAACCAGTGACTGGGGAAAGCGACCACTCACAGAAGAACAAACAGAGTATGCTTACCTAGACTGCATTTATCTTGCTCAAATCCATCAACGTTTGATAGAATTAAACAAAGAAATTAATCCAGAGCCTACCACAGAGAACTTAACATCACTGAATGCAAGATATGCACAAATTGAGCAACAATGGAAACTTTTAGATTCGGAATTTACACATTTAAAAGAGCGAATCCAAAAAGCTATGCTTGCTCTGAATCTACCAGAAAGTTCGTACTTCAAACTTTCTTCCTCTGAGCGAAAAACAGTGAAGGTAGCATTTGTAGAACTCGCAAAGCTAATACAAACTCAAGATATAGATTTCGATTTTCCGATTACACTAACTCAAAAGCTACAAAAAGATTTAGGAGAAAATTTGGAACAATTGTCTGTAAATATTGAGAAAACCACTGCTTGGCGACTGATTCCTAAAAATCAGGAAAGTCAGGAAAATACTGACGAGTGATGAACAGTTATCAGTTATCAGTTATCAGTTATCAAGGAAGCGCAGTATCAGTTATCAGGTAGGAAACGGACTCGTCCACCCCTTGTTCACTGTTCACTGTTCACTGTTTACTGTTGCCTGTTCCCTGTTCCCTGTTCCCTATGTTTCTTCAAAGGATGACTGGTAAAGAATGAAAGCTGTCTGCATAGCTGCGTTCACCGTATTTGTCGCCCTTGCAACCGTTTCCTGTAGCAACAGTGACGATGTTTTAGTAACAGAAATTGGAGTTCGTCCTGCTGGACGCCCTACAGCAACACCATCTCAAGCTAAAGACTTTTATATTCAAGGTCAGTATAAGCAAATTCAAGGGGATTCACAAGGAGCGATCGCTTCTTATACCAAAGCAATTAACCTCAGTCCCAACTATGGAACTGCATATAACAGTCGGGGACTTGCTCGCTTTGATATAGGAGATCAGCAGGGGGCAATAGAAGATTACGAGCAAGCGCTGAGCATAAATTCTAACGATGCTCAAGCTTATAATAATCGAGGTAATGCTCGCGCCGCACAAGGAGACAGAAACGCAGCGATAGAGGATTACAGCCAAGCGATTCGCCTCAATCCTAAATATGCTGTTGCTTACAATAATCGAGGTAATGCTTTTTCAACAAATGGAGATAAAAACCAGGCTGTAAAGGATTACAGCCAAGCGATTCGCCTCAATCCTCAATATGCTGTTGCTTACAATAATCGAGGTAATGCTCGCAGTGCTCAAGGAGATACACAGGGAGCAATCACAGATTATAACGAAGCGATTCGTCTTGCTCCTAACTTTGCCGCAGCATACAATAACCGAGGAAATGCCTATGCTGCACTAGGTGATAAAGAAAAAGCTAGGCAAGACTTGCAGCGAGCCGCAGAAACCTTTGATAAACAGAATAATAAACTACTCTATCAACAAGTGATGAATAATATTAAAGAGTTAGGGCAATAGTGCTAGACACTCTCAAGTATTTGGAACAACACTATGGTGGAGTTTACAGTAGCTTAATGTTGGATTGCATTTGTTAAAATAGGCAACAAGGTAAAAGTCATTTAACGCTATGTCAAATAGTCTCACTGATATTGGCACTCTCATCGACAGTCATCCTGGAATTCATGGAGGCTGTCCTCTGATTGCTGGCACTGGTGTAACAGTGCGACGAATTGCTATTTGGTATAAACAAGGTCTTAGGGCAGAAGAAATTGCCGCTAGGATTGGGCACTTAACGATAGCACAGGTTTATGCAGCTTTGACGTATTATCATATCAATCGAGAAGAAATCGATGCCGATATTGCTGCCCAAGAGGCAGAAGCTGACCGTATAGAGGCATTACATAAGGCCAGCAGACAGTCGTGAGTCAAATTCGCTACATGGACGAGGATTCCGGTGATATTGCATTAGTACTGGCTCTACAAAATCGTGGTGTAGATGTAATCACAACTCTAAGTGTAAACCGATTAAAATATCCAGACGAAGAACAATTAATTTGGGCAAGGTCGCAAGGTCGCGTTTTGTACAGTTCTAATATTCAAGATTTCTATCGTTTACACATAGCTTTTTTGAGTCAAGAACAACCTCACTCAGGGATGATTTTAGTGCAGCAGCAACGTTACTCAATCGGAGAACTGATGCGTGGTATTTTGAGATTGGTTGCGGCTAAATCAGCAGAGGAAATGGGAAACCAAGTAGAGTTTCTTAGCACTTGGATAGAGGAATAAATGTCAGGGATACCGCTCACACAAATATGGTGCGGGGCTTACCGCGTAGAAGCTAACACTTATTTGTTGTTCTTTGGCACGTCGCTGTAGTATTTGGCATGCGGTAGAAGACGTCATACAGGAGATTCATTCAGATAACCGGTGAGCAAATTAATCAGTTACATGAGATGCTGGTTGATTAATTAGTTTTTACTGACAAATGTCTGTTATTCCTTCTGTATCTATCACTGTTCCGGGGACAACTGCTAATCTAGGACCAGGTTTTGATTGTATTGGTGCGGCTCTCACGCTGTACAACGAGTTTAAGTTCACTCGCTTTGATATACCTTCTTCCCAAGGGAGGGTGAAAATTACTGTCATGGGTGCGGAGGCTGAACGAGTTGTCACTGATGAAAGTAATTTACTCTATCAAGCGTTTTTGAAATTTTATCAACACACAGAGCAGACACCGCCACCTGTCGAGATTGAAATTCATCTTGGTGTTCCACTGGCGCGGGGTTTGGGAAGTTCGGCGACAGCAATAGTTGGTGGGTTGGTTGGTGCTAATTTGTTGGCGGGGGAGCCTTTGAGCCAGTTGGAAGTGATGGAGTTGGCGATCGCCCTTGAAGGACATCCAGATAATGTGGTACCAGCTTTGTTGGGGGGATGTCGGTTGGCGGCGACGGGGGTGGAAGGTGAACCGCAGAGGCGCAGAGAACAAAAGAGTTGGGAGATTTGTGAGGTTTCTTGGTGTGAGGAGATTGTGCCAGTGGTGGCGATTCCAGATTTTGAGCTTTCAACAAAGGAGGCGCGTCAGGTTTTGCCTACTGAGGTGAGTCGTGCGGATGCGATTTTTAATGCGGCGCATCTGGGGTTGTTGTTGCGTGGTTTGGAAACTGGCAGGGGTGATTGGTTGAAGGCTGCTTTGCAAGATAGGTTGCATCAGCCTTATCGAAAAGCATTGATTCGAGGTTACGATGCGGTGTATTCTGCTGCTGTTGAAGCTGGTGCTTATGGGATGGTGATTAGTGGTGCAGGTCCAACATTGTTGGCTTTAACAGATAAGGCGCATTCTCAAGCTGTGGCGCAAGCGATGACAGCAGCTTGGATGGAGGAGGGAATAAAACCAGAGGTGCGATCGCTCTGTGTTGATACTCAAGGGGCAAAATCAATTCAAAATTCCAAACTATAAATTAAATTTCGCATCCTGAAACTTTTGCTTATATGTCAACCGTATTTTTCAGAGAGTTATACGTAACTATCTCTGTCTTTTTATTTAAGTACTGAGCCTTTAACTAGCACCGTTACACGCTCGCAACGAATCAAACAAACACTATCCCCTTTCTTGCCTGTTCCCTATTCCCCATTCCCTGCTCCCCGCTCCCTGCTCCCTGTCTTTCCCACAGAACCCTCCTAGGGCAGAGTTAATATAAAAAATTGTGACGGTGGCTGTTGCCACCTTTTTTGTTGACTTAGCAAAACTTTACAATTAGAATGGATTTGCTTCCAAAAATAAGTATTTGTTACTAATGAAATCTAAAGATTTGGTTTTGATAGAGAAATAACGTTCACAAAAGTATGAACAACTTAATATAATGTCATTAAAAAGAAAAACGTAAAGTGATTGTCACCTGATAAAATATGTTTGATTTTCCTTGGTTAACAACTATAATCCTATTGCCGATAGTGGCTGCTACAGCCATCCCCCTAATCCCAGATAAAGAAGGCACAACTCTGCGCTGGTATGGTTTGGGAGTTGCCTTTACAGACTTTGCCCTGATGATTTATGCTTTTTGGCATAACTACAATTTTCAAAGTTCCGCATTCCAACTGGTTGAAAAATATTCTTGGATTCCTCAAATAGGTTTGAATTGGTCTGTAGCGGTTGATGGTTTATCAATGCCATTGATATTGTTAACAGGCTTGATTAACACACTCGCAGTATTCGCGGCTTGGAAAGTAACTACCAAGCCGCGTTTGTTTTATGCTCTTATGCTGGTGATGTACAGCGCCCAAATTGGCGTGTTTGTTGCCCAGGATTTACTGTTGTTCTTCTTGATGTGGGAAATCGAGTTGGTACCTGTGTACTTGCTGATTTCTATCTGGGGAGGAGAAAAGCGCCGCTATGCAGCTACCAAATTCATTCTCTACACTGCTGCTGCATCAATATTTATCTTGGTAGCGGGTTTTGCAATGGCATTCTCTGGAGACAGCGTTACCTTCGACATGGCAACTTTGGGAATGAAGGAATATCCCAAAGCATTTGAACTTCTAGTTTACGTCTGCTTCTTGATTGCCTTTGGTGTCAAGCTGCCGATTTTCCCTCTGCACACATGGTTACCTGATGCTCACGGTGAAGCACCAGCACCTGGTTCGATGATTTTGGCTGGTGTTTTGTTAAAGATGGGTGGTTATGCACTTATCCGCATCAACGTAGAGATGTTACCCGACGCTCATGTTTACTTTGCTCCAGTGCTAGCAATTTTAGGTGTCGTGAACATTGTCTACGGTGCTTGCTGTGCCTTTGCTCAAACGAATCTTAAGCGCCGCTTGGCTTACTCGTCTGTTGCTCACATGGGGTTTGTGCTGATTGGTATTGCCTCTTACACAGATTTGGGCATCAACGGCGCAATGCTACAGATGATTTCTCATGGTTTGATTGCTGCAAGCTTGTTCTTCCTCGCTGGCGTGACTTACGAGCGCACTCACACCTTGATGATGGACAAAATGGGTGGCATAGCAAAAGTCATGCCCAAAACCTTTGCTTTATTCACAACTGGTGCAATGGCTTCTCTGGCGTTACCAGGGATGAGTGGGTTTGTCGGTGAGTTGATGGTTTTTCTCGGAATTGCCACAAGTGATGTCTACAGCTCTAGCTTCAAGGTTGTCGTCGTGCTGCTGTCGGCTGTTGGTGTGATTCTAACTCCGATTTACTTACTGTCAATGTTGCGCGAAGTCTTCTACGGAAAGCAAAATGAAGAGTTAGTGCTGGATGCAGTGGTACTAGATGTTAAACCACGCGAACTATTCATTACTGCTTGTTTGATACTTCCCATTATCGGTATCGGCTTCTATCCTAAGTTGGCGACACAAACATACGACGTGAAAACCATGCAAGTCGCAACTCATGCCCGTCAAGTTCTACCAGTTGTTGCACGGCAGCAACCAACAAGTTTATATTCCCTTATATTTACAGCACCAACACTGGCTAGTTCAGAAGTTCCAGGTTTGGTTAATATTGCTGAGTAATATCTGTCCCCACAGGAGTGGGACTGTCAAAGAATCCTAGAATGATCATACGGGGGTGATTCAGCAATCACCCCCTCAAATTTAGTAATAAAGTCACATAAGTTCATGACTTTAGTCCCATGCAATTCCTCAGTAGAATTTTTAATATTAATTCGGCATTAACATCAAGCACTCAAAACCTGACCCGAATTAAATCTGGGTTAGGTTTTTTCTGTAGTTCAATCAAACTGCTATTTGCTGTTAATGTGATGTATAGCAGGAAACAGGGAACAGGGAACGCTTAACAGACTTGAAAGTCTCTTGGTGACCGTGTTTTATCATTAGTTCGTGTCCTAATCTACCTGGCGACTACTATATAGCAGTCGCCAGGTAGATTAGGACATATAGCAAGGAATGCTTAACAGGGTTGAAAATCTCGTGATGTCTGTATTTTCTCAGGCGAAATTCGTATTTTAAACCGTAGCAGAAGGTGACGCTGGGGAAAAGCTATCCAACTACCAAATCATTTTTATTTTTGCGTAAGTCCTGATTTATATCATGTTCGCCTAATTAGTTATAATTCGATGCATCTGTGCTAATATCTGAAAACTCTTTCTCCGGTGCTCCCTACCCCCTGCCCCCGAAGAGCCTTAATGATAAGTCTTTAACCGGACACGATATTACTCATCTAACTGGGTACGATATCGGTGGCAAAATCTGCTCCAGGGAAGTTGGCGATGATCCTAGAAGGAGCATCACCATCAGACGGAATTTGGAAAGCAACTAACTGCCCACTCTGCAATCTAAATTTCGTGCTGCTGTTGATTTTGGTGTAGGGCAAAGCTCAACAAAGCAATGGCAATTCCCAAAGCTAAAACCAGAAATACTAATAACAGTGAAGCTTTCAGTAGATGTCGTTCCAAATTGGATCAGTTCGGTAGGATGCGTTAAATCAGCTAATCCTGAAATGCTTTGAGCAGATTCAGACATGGGCAAGTTTTTGCAGAGTTTGGAGATTTTGAGCGAGAAAATCTCCTAAAAGTTTCTTACCAAAAGTCAGCCTTTATCTTCATCCAGAATTGTTCCTTCTAGATTTGCATCATCCAAATTGGTTTGATTTAAATTCGTTTCATGGAGTTCTGCATTCTTGAGATCTGCTTGGCTTAAATCTGCTTTAGCCAAATCAGCACGACTTAGATCTGCTTCATTTAGAGAAACTGCATTGAGGTTAGCTTCTTGTAGATCGGCTTCGCGCAAGTTAGTACCGATTAACTTTGCGATCGTCAAATCAGCTTCACTCAAATTGGCACCGTCCAAAATTGCTCCTTCTAGAATAGCTCCATCTAGAATAGCTCCACTCAAATTAGCTTGTGTGAGATTTGCCTGATTTAGATTGGCTCCATTTAAGTCCGCTTCAATTAAGCTTGCTTGACTGAGATTAACCCTGGTTAAATCAGCTCCATCAAGAATGGCTCTGTCTAAAATCGCTCCACTCAGATCAGATCCTTCCAAGAATGCTTCGCTCAGGTTAACTTCAGTAAAATCTCTTTTACCTGCGGCGTATTGTGCCAAGAGTTCATCTGCTTTCATTGCTTTGCCTCCAACAAGTTTTTACTTCTTTTGTCAGCTACATTAGCAATTTTTTTAGGGCAGAGTATCCCTCTGCCCTCGAAGATGAAACTAATTAACTTTTATTTTCATTTTCAAGCTGCTTCGTTCCAACCAGAAAGTCTATATCTTCCCTTGGCAGTTTGGCAGACAAATCCTTGTCTCCTGGAAGAGGAAACTTAACATCAAACCCATCTTGATCGCATTCTTCAACCTTTCCTACTAAACCTTTTTTCAGATTCTCGTCTACATCACGATTCAGTCCAACTAAATCGTCTTTCTCAATAGGCGTTGAGTTGTTCTTCTCATCAGACGTCATTTTTCTGACCTCCAGTTACTACTAACTTTTTTGAGTGGGCTAGCCAATGCTTTCGCAAAGTATTTTATTAAAGTATCCTATTTATCATGACGCATCAGTTGCAAAATTCACTTCCTACCTTGGCGGGAACTTTGACGCTTTGTACCTTGCCTATGGATGTATTATTAACACTCTCCGCTTTCTCCAGGGTTTTCAGCCTGCCATCCTTATAAAGAAAGATCTAATAGGCGGGGTGTGAACCTAAGGCCTTTTAATACTGAGCTATTGCCGCCACACTCAAAAATGAACTTGCAGTTTTAACTATCAGCCAAGAGTAGCAGGAAAACCCCAAACAATTGCGTGTAAATAGTTTTAGCCAATAAGACATTGCTTTGTTCTTGACCTGTAAGCAGCAGGATAGAATCAAAGTGCCAAATGACAAACATCTGTCGGATGTGCCTGACTGACATCTTGCACCATTCTCAACAAGACCTAAAAAACCGGGTTTTTGAACGGCAAATTAAGGTTTGCAAGTGTAGTTATTCTCAAGAAACCCGGTTTTTGACCCTGGTGCAAAATCTGATCTGAGCGAGATTATGACAATAGTGATTGGATTTGGTCGAACTCACGTTGAATAGCAAAATGTGCAAAAAAAATTAGGGCAACTTTGGAAAAATCCAAAATTACCCTGAATATTACAAGCCAAGAATGAGGATAGAAAAGTTTTGTATTCATTCCTCACTCTTAACTCCTCACTTTTTAAGCAAACGTTGCAGTTTTCACATCGTTGTTTGCCAGCAGTTCTTGCAATTCCTCCGCGTCCACTGTTTCCTTGTCAACCAGCATTTGTGCGATTTGGTCAAGAATGTGGCGGTTATTTTCCAACACTTCTTTGGAGCGCTGGTAAGCTGTTTCTACCAGTATGCGGACTTCTTCATCAATAGCAGCAGCAGTTTCTTCAGAGAAGTCGCGTTCTGCCATGATATCTCGACCGAGGAACATGTTACCTTGCTGACGACCAAGGGCAACTGGACCGAGGCGATCGCTCATTCCAAACCGTGTTACCATCTGACGGGCGACACGAGCAACTTGTTGCAAATCTTGAGCCGCACCTGTGGTCACTTCTTCGTCACCAAAGATAATTTCTTCCGCAAGACGACCACCTAATGCAACAGCCATCTGATTTTCCAGATAAGAACGGCTGTATAAGCCAGTGTCCATCCGGTCTTCACTGGGGGTAAACCAAGTTAAACCACCAGCTCTACCACGAGGAATAATGCTAATCTTCTGCACGGGGTCATAATCTGGCATCAAAGCACCGACAAGGGCGTGACCTGCTTCGTGATATGCTACGAGTTCTTTGCGCTTTTCGCTCATAACTCGGTCTTTCTTCTCTGGACCTGCTAACACGCGGTCGATAGCATCGTTAATTTCATCCATCGAAATTTCGGTTAAATTTCGACGTGCAGCTAGAATCGCAGCTTCATTAAGCAAGTTGGAAAGGTCTGCACCAGTGAACCCAGGAGTACGACGGGCAATTCTTTCTAAGTCCACATCTTTTGCCAAGGTCTTACCACGGGCATGAACTTTCAGAATTTCAACACGTCCAGCGTAGTCTGGGCGGTCTACAACGACTTGACGGTCGAAGCGACCAGGACGCAACAACGCTGCATCTAGAACGTCGGGACGGTTGGTAGCAGCAATGATGATGATACCTGTGTTACCTTCAAAGCCGTCCATTTCTGTGAGTAACTGGTTGAGGGTTTGTTCCCGTTCATCGTTACCACCGCCTAAACCAGCACCCCGCTGACGACCTACGGCGTCAATTTCATCGATGAAGACGATACAGGGAGCATTTGTCTTTGCTTGCTCGAATAAGTCGCGGACACGGGACGCACCGACACCCACGAACATTTCCACAAACTCAGAACCAGAGATGGAGAAGAAAGGAACACCAGCTTCGCCTGCAACTGCACGCGCGAGCAAGGTTTTACCAGTTCCTGGAGGTCCAACAAGCAGTACGCCTTTGGGAATTTTTGCACCAACAGCCGTGAAGCGGTCAGCGTTTTTCAAAAAGTCTACTACTTCGTTGAGTTCTAGCTTCGCTTGGTCAATACCAGCAACATCATTAAATGTCACTTGGGTTTGCGGTTCCATTTGCACTCTGGCTTTGGACTTACCAAAGTTCATGGCTTGGCTACCAGGACCATTTTGAGCGCGGCGGAGCAAGAAAAACAAACCAACTAAAAGTAATACAGGGAAAAATAAGCTGCTAAGTGCCTTAAACCAAAATCCTTCGTCGGTTTGCGGCAAAACACTAATATCTACATTGTTTTGGGTAAGGGTGTTAATAAGGTCAGGATCGTTAACCAAGGTCACCAGCTTCTTATTACCATCTTTAGGCGTCACAAGAGCTGTAGATCGATCTGCACTTAAACTAACTTTGTCTACTCTACGATTTTGAACTTCTTGAATAAATTGACTGTATCGCCATGTCTCTCTGCTTGGTTGTTTTTGGTCAAAAAACGCTGTTCCTAGCGCAATGACAACAATAAACAGCAGTGCATACAGCCCCGCATTTCTCCATCGTTTGTTATTCACCGAGGTTCATCCTCCTACATCTGGTTTTGTGCGATCGCAAGGGTGTCTGTTTGACAGTCCCACTATATAAGTGAAAATAACGCTTGCGCTCATTTTCATAAAAAGCCCTAGTTTTCTAATGTCCACATCCTGCTCTTGTCCATGCCTACTAGGAGGGTTCTAGTAAGACAGCGCTATGCAGGAGAGTTTACCGACCTAGGCGACTGCGGAGCGCGCAGCGTCTTTGCAGGAGATACCCGAAGGGTAAGACAGCCAGACGCATGTTGGTAAAGATAGGCTTTTCTTAGAATTATGTTAACTTATCTTAACGTATAACAAATTTTGCACCTACAATGCTACAAAAAATATCAACAATTCTTCAAAACAGGGATGGTGGGGATTATATTCTAGCTTTCCTGAATGCCAGATAACGATCCGAAGTGGGATCATTTCTACAACACTATTGCTATAGGCAATTGCCTCAAACCCCTTGACTAACTCTGGTGTCCAAGGTTCCTCTCGAACAAGGTGCTGCTTTTTCAAAAGCCAGTCTACAAGTTCTCCTCGCACGACTCCCGGCAAAATTCCTGCTGTTAAGGGCGGCGTCCACCAACAACCATCTCGCCACCCCCAGAGGTTACCTGTACTTGTTTCTAGCCAATTTCCTGCAGTATCTAGCAAAATGACTTCTTGGGCATCTAATTTTTGGGCGTTAGCTTTTGCTAAAAATGGGCTTAGGTAGTTACCTGTTTTATGAGACGGTAAACTGCGAGCAAATTCTGGTTCTGCTAAATTTGCTACTATACCAATTTTCTGGTTTTTTGTCAATTTTTTTGGCAGCAATCTTCCCGTTATCCACTCACGTCCATCAGGAAAGACGGCGATTCTGAGAACAGGGAAGTGCGTCATGAGAATTTCTGCTCCTTGACGCAATCGCTCCTCATCTGGTGTTGGCCAACCAAAGGTTTGTAAACTAAATTTTAGGCGATCGCAGTGGCAGCGCCAGTGAGTTAATCTACTATCGAGCGAGTTATTGTAAACTCGCAGCGTCGTGAAAACAGTTGCTCCGTAGAGTAACCCAGGATCGTCAATTTCTAATTCTAGAGTTCGAGACTCAATTAATTTGCCGTTATACCAGTAAATAAATGTACCTCCGATAAAGTGTTTGGTGGTATGCCTACGACACATTTGAGTCGCTTTGCGACACGCACTCTCATTCGCCGAACAGCCAAAAGTAAGTTGCAGTAGTTTACTCAATTGGTTATCGCCGATACAGCTAAATTCTAAACAATTCAGCTAAAGTCTTGGAAAACAGTTTTGCTTAGCTCATAGAAACATGCTTATACGTCCAGATTTTTCTGAACTGGACGTATAAACCTTCTTAATCTTAGCTGTAGAGGTTTGCTCCTCTCAAATCTGTGGCACAAATATCTGCTGCACAAAAGTCTATCCCACACAGCCTCAGCGCAAGGCACTGCTTCCTCACTTCCCACACCCCAGACGAAGTTTGACAGCTTGTCTTTTGACAAGTTGTCTGACTAATCGTAAGTTGACAAAACTGCTACTAAAATTTTGTCAAAGTTGGGTGCTGTGAGGTATAAAATGAAATTTAGTTTCCTGATTTTTCAAGTTATATTAATTAACTTTGCTTTAGCTCCTGTCACATTTGCACAAGAAAATAATTTAGAGTCAAAAAAGACTTCTATAAAAAAGACATCAGAAATCCCATACTTGAATGAGATAGAAAAACCATATAGAAGTGCAGAATTACTAACTCAAACACCAATTCCATCTAAAAAACCACAAACAACTGGAAATCCAGAACCAAATTCCACAACAAACGAGTCAAAACCCACAGTTGAAGATGACAACGCAATTATTATAGATGTGACAGGGAAGAAAGATGACCTTCCTCAGTCTACTCCGACATATGTGATTGAAAAAGAAGAAATCCAAAAACAAGGTGCTACAAGTGTATCTGATGTGTTGAAAAAATTACCTGGATTTGCTATCAATGACTCAGGTCATGGTGCAGATATTCACACAGGTACATACTATCGCGGAGCCTCGATTAATCAATCTGTATTTCTCATTAATGGCAGACCTATTAACTCTAATGTCAACACATATCATGGTGCAACAGATTTAAATAGTATTCCTGTAGAAGCTATTGAACGAGTAGAGTTGTATAGTGGTGCTGCTTCTACTCTCTACGGCTCCTCAGCTTTTGGAGGAGTTGTTAATATCATCACGAAAGAAGGTAGTACAGTTCCTCGCTTCAATGCAACTGCACAATTTGGGGATTTGAATTTTAATAATCAACAATTAAGCTATGCAGGTGCAACTGGCTCTTTAAGATATAATTTCAGCTTTGAAAGGTCTTTTATTGATAACCGTTACCGCGTTCCTGTTGGTGCGGCAAATCGTGATGAGCGAGGGTATTTCTTTAATGCAGATACAGCTAACAGCACATATTTTGGTAATCTTGCTTTTGATGTAGATAATAGAAATACTCTCAGTTTAGATGTGACTACACTTAGCAGCCGTAAGGGATTAATTTATTTTGGCTTTCCTTTACAAAGAGACCGATTAGATCATGATGGTTTAAATATTGGTTTTGCTTGGAAAACTCGTCTTAGTAATGATAATAGTTCTGTTGTGACAACAACACTAGGTTATAACCAAGATTACTTCAACACTTACGGTCCTAGCAGCCAATTTTATCGTACAGGAACTTTAGATACACAATTATATACAGCTAGGATAGACCATGCGTGGCAACTCACTCCAAATTATAAATTGCGCTGGGGATTAGATTTACAAAACACAGATTTAAATGGTGATGTATTGAGTACAGTTCCTAACCGAGTTGCCTTAAATCAAAAGGAAAACGAAAGTTTACTAAATACCGCATTATTTGCTGTTAATACTTTGAATATCACCGAGAAATTTCAGGTAGATTTGGGGTTGAGACAAAGCTTTGATAGCAAATTTGGTAATTATTTCAACCCAAGCGTGGGATTTAAATATGATATTTCTCCTGCTTTAGCTGTGCGAGGAAGTTGGGCAGGAGGACAACGCAATCCAGGTTTGGATCAGTTGTATGTTTATGATACGGTACATGGATGGCTACCTAACCGTGATTTAAAACCAGAAACTGGCTCATCTTGGACTGCGGGAGTTGATGTCAAATTTTTGGAAAATTTAATAGGACAGTTTACTTATTTCGGCAGTAGTTTAGATGATCGCTTAGGAGTCGTAGAAGGAAAATGGGCAAATATTGGCTTAGTTGACACCAATGGTTTAGAGGCGGCGCTACGGTGCAACATTGGTTCTGGATGGTCAACTTTTGTCAATTACACTTACACAGATGCGAAAATACAAACAGGACCAGAAAAAGGGTTACAGCTGGGTTTAATTCCCTACTCTGTTGCTTCTGCTGGTATTGGTTATGAAATTGCAGGCTGGCAAGCTAATTTATATGCTACTTACTATGGTGGCGCTCGTCGAGCCATATACGCAAAAGCTGGAGAGACAGCTACAGATTTTTCGCCTTCTTTCTTTAATTTGGATTTTAGCGCTCGCGTTCCTGTGACGAGAAATTTAGGGTTGACAGTTTATTTAGAAAATTTACTCGATGAACAATACGAGCGAGTCAATCGTATCTATAGCCCTGGATTTACTTTTCGCTTAGGTTTAACAGCTAATATTTAGACGTTTCAAAGATGTGATTGATAAATAAGTTTCACAGAATCAAGGAAATGCTGTGTCTCAGGTTTCATAGTATTAAAACTCCCAGAACCTTCGCTATCAATTATATAGTTTCCTGATTCAAGCTGAGTCATCAACCAATTTAGAAATGACTCAAAATCATCTCCTAAAACAAATTTAACGTCCTCATCTCTACCAAAATTTATAATTTGCCCCACTCTACCCCTCTCTCCTGGATCAAAATCTATGCCTATGTGGTTTCCACCCCAATCGTGAACAAATGGAATCCACTTCTTGTTGATATATATTTCTTTTACTTTTCCAGGTATATGAGATTTACCGCCAATGTCCTCATTTATTGTCTCATGTTCATCAATTATGTCTGACCATGTTTTCCACTGCTCAAATATTCCTTCCAGAGAAAGAAATTCCAGACCATAAAAAAGTCCGGTAGTCTTACCCTGCTGACCATTATGCCACTTGTAAAATTTTCTAAATGACATTGGTAGCTGAATTCCTATTTTATCTTCTAAAGATTCAATTTCGCTTTCAGTCGCTCCAGGGTTCAAATCCGCCAACACTTTCGGCAGATGCTCATTAAACCATGTTTCAATTCTATTTAGTATCTCTTTCATATCTTCATCAGCAGAAAGTGGTTTGTTAGTTTGCGCTATTTGCGCTCTTTACGGCTTGCTCCAACTTATTGACTTTAATTGACACTATAGTTGGAGAAACTATTAAAAAGATTGTCAGTAGTACAAGCAACAGAATACTCAAATGATGTTTGATTCGCATAAACTATAGCCGAAGTGCTACACGTCGCGTACCTCGACTCAATCCCAACCATAACCGTGATTTTGCTAAATTGCCCCTGATAAGAACGATGTTCACACTTTCCCATTTAGGTTAAAATTTCCAGTATGAGAGCAAAAATTGAAAACGATGTGCTTTTTCTTCACCACGAGGATGTGCCAGAGTATAAAAAAGGCGGTTCCGTGGTGAGGAATAGTTATTTTTGGGCGTTGCGTTCAATCGCTGGTAGAGCTTCGCGTTATACTGATTGGGAATATGAGCCTGAGGTTTGGTTCGCATTGACGCGGATGCTGTTATCCTTCGCTGAATCTGGATACTTAGGATTAAAAGAAACTGTGCTGGAGTTTCCTCTATCTCAAGGGGCAATTCCTGATGTGCTGCGAGATGTTTCCACTTGGGAATAGATAGAACTGGAGGCGGAGCCTCGGAAAATTCATTTTCAGGCTGAGTCTGTAAACAAGGAGAATGTAGCAACCTTTACAGAGAAACTTAATATTAAATTCATTCCAAAGTATAGAGATTAAAGGTGCAAAACTAGCTATGCTAGTTTTGCACCCCGGCAAAAAATTAGACCTCTTGCAAAAGTGAGATTTGACGAGGTTCTGTTAAGAGTTAAATGTTCATAATTTCCTGTTAAGCGTTCACTGTTCCCTGTTAAGCGTTCCCTGTTCCCTACTTCTGCAAGAAGTCTATTAATCTACTGGAGAGTTATAGTTATCCAAAAAATTGACGTTTTAAAATACCTGATGTGCTACGAAATATGTCAACTTGGGAATAGGATAAAACTGGAGACTGAGCCTGGTGAAAATTCATTTCCAGGCTGTAGCCCAAGAATGAGGATAACGGGAAGAATGTAGCGCCATTTACAAAGAAACTTAATATGACATTCATTCCAAAGTATATATGTTTAAGGGGCAAAACAAGCTACGCTTGTTTTGCCCCCGTGCCAAAAATTTAATAGATTGGAGAGTTATGAATAAAAGCTCTGAAGAATACAATCAGTTTATTGAAGAATACGAGAAAATGTTAGAGCACTATGCACGTTGTTCACAACATCTTACAGCCATAAAAACTTCAAAAGACCCAAATACTGGAGTCGCCGCACTATACGAAAAGGCTCTACAAGCACACATAAATGCCACAAAATCATACAAAAATTTACTTGCAATCTATAAAGAGTTACTCCATAAATGGCTTTTAGTAGCGCAATCCTATCAGAAAGATGAATAATTTAAATAGGCTCGAATACCATTTCAGGAATGAGTAGCTTGTCTTTCTCTGAATTTACAAGTTTACCTATTCCTAAAAAGTGCCCATCTTCATGGTAAACTCGTAAAAGCTCTAGTAAATTTTCTAAAACATTGAAAGTTATAGGAATACGTTGACCTTGACACCATTTCTGTGCTGATGTTGGTGGTAGGGTGATAAAAGGAAGATGCTGTAGTGGTGCATCAGGAGCAAGGGGTTGAAATGTCCCAGCTTGCAGCTGTGCTTCTAAGTCAGTCAAGGTGATGCTATTAGCAAGGTGAAACCCACTGCTTTGTGTTCGTGTTAAAGCAGCGAGAGTTCCACCAGTTTGTAAGATTGTTCCTAAGTCACGGGCGATCGCCCGAATATATGTTCCCCCACCACAGGCGATCGCCACATCCAATTCCGGAAACTCCTCTTCACGCCAGTCCAAAATTTCAATTTTAAAAACCTCCACTATCCGCGCGGGTACTTCTACATCTTCCCCTTTGCGTGCCAAGTCGTACAAGCGTTTTCCTTGGACTTGAATGGCGCTGTAAATTGGAGGAATTTGTTCAATTTTGCCCACAAATTGTTGCAATGCAGATTTTACTGCTTCTAAACTTAACCCGGTGCAAGGTTGTGAGGTGATGACTTCACCTTGCAAATCATCGGTTGTTGTACGCACACCCAAACGAATTGTCGCTTTGTAAGCTTTTTCTCCTGGAAGATATTGTAATAGACGAGTTGCTTTTCCAAGAGCGATGGGTAACACTCCTGTTGCTGCAGGATCTAAAGTTCCTGCGTGCCCGACTCGCTTGAGACGCAAAAATTTGCGTGTTTTGGCTACACAGTCGTGGGAAGTCCAACCGAATGATTTGTTGAGATTGAGGAAACCTTGCATATGAGTTCTGAATTTTGATTTGGCTTTTTTGATGATTACTATGTTTTATATCAAGTTCGCCTAATTACTTACAATAAAAAACCTCACCCCTATCCCCTCTGGTGAACTCCAAAGAGGGGTGCCCGGAGGGCGGGGTGAGGTTCATCGAAGGGAGTAAGTTTTGGTTAACGAGTTTTTCCTAAGGCGATAGTAACCGAACCTGTGACAACTAAAACGGCTCCTATGATTCCGAGAGCGGAAATACTTTCCGGTAAGATGAGAGTTGGCATTATGACTGATACAATCCAAACTGATATTAAAGTAACAATAGGAGCTAATGCCGAAACTGCACTAACACGTGAAGCTTCCAAATGTTCTAAAGATTCAGCAAAAGCACCATAAGCAATGAGAGTATTAAAAGCACAAAAAAGTAATAACCCTAAATGGAAAAGATTGAGTTGAAGAATTGCTTTTGGGTTAGCAAATGGAGTGAATAACAAAGCACATCCTGCATAAATCATGAGCATGATGCTAAAAGAAGATAAAGATTGCAGTAATTGCTTTTGTGCCAAAGCATAAAAAGTCCAAGTGGCTGCACCAAAAACAATCAAACCACTACCTAGAAGATATTGACCATGAGCTGTCACTAAATTTTTTAATTGTTCGTGAAAAAAGAGAGTGAATCCTACAATAAGAATCCCTACACCAATCCACTGAAGTAGAGTATAGCGTTCTCTAAAAAGAAATAAACCACCAAAACCCATAAGTAGGGGAGCCAACTGAATAATAACTTCAGCGTTAGCGGGTGCAGTCAGTGCTAAACCTTGCGTGAAAAAAATATAGTTCGCTGCTAAGCCAAGAGTGGCAATTACTAGCAATATCCAAGAAGTGGAACGCAATCTTAAAAGCGGTGGTAATTTTCCTCGCCATCCTAAATAAACAGCTAACAACACAAACGATACCAAAAAGCGAAACCAAATAATGGTGTAGACATCAAGTACTTTCAGAGTTACAACCAAGGCGATCGGTAGAATTCCCCACAAAAAAACGGTCACTAACGATAATGCTAGACCCAAACGCCAGCGACCGGAAGTTGTATGCATTGTAGTTATTAGTTATTAGCTATTAGTCATTAGTCATTAGTCATTAGTCAAAAAAGAAATGACTAATAACTAATTTTTAAAAGAAATCAGCCATCCAAGGAGATGCCCCAGCAAATATTTGAGTCGCTGCAAACCTTGCTGTATCTGTAGCATCAAGTCGTCCTGCAAGTTGCAATTGTTGCGGGGTAAATAAGCCTGTGTAGAGAGGTGCTAATCCTCTAATATCTAGCTTCATTTCGCCTTTTCCTCCACTGGTAACTTCACCGCGTCCATTGGCAACAGACAGAATAAATTTACCATTATTTTCAGCGAGTAAGTCATCTTGGATTTCCAAGTGCAGTTCTGCTTGAATTCCTGGTGGATAACCACGCTTTTCTAGCGCTTTGACTACATTAATCACACGCAGCATCCAATAGCTAGTAGACTTTTGCTTGGCGGTTTGCTCTGGTAAGAGTAAAGTTAGAGATTCCGTAGCAGAACCTTTCCATTGCACATTTTGAATTTGGGAGCGATGCTTGGCAAGAAAACTCCAAAAAGTTTGTGCTGCAGCTGTTGTTAAAACTGCCCAATCTCTGATTCGTATAAAAGAGCCATCCTGGTTTTGGTGCTGGCTGAAGATGATGTAGCCTTGGGGTTGTTCTGCACAACCAATAACATAGGCGTAAATTGCTTCCTTCTTATCTGATTTGAATATACCCTGCCAAATGCTTTGATGTCGCTCTAAGAGTCCATTGTTGAGTCTTGCATATTGCTGATAGAGTTCACGAAAGATTTCATGATCACCTGCTACAGCACCAACAGGTAGTGGCTCTTCCTTCACTAAGATGCTTTGAGTAGGAACTTCCCAAATAGAAGAGATACCCCCCTGTTCATACCCTGCTTTTCGGTATAGGCGTTGAGTCGCTGGATAGAGAGTAGAGATCGGTACTCCCTTGGCGTGGAGTTCTTTAACAGTGTGCTTCATCATTGTTAATGCTGCTCCACCTCCGCGATGTTCCGGAGCAATACCTACTGCAGCTATTCCCGCCATAGGTACACGTTCACCACCCCACCACTGAGGCATCAGGATAATCCCTAGTCCACCAGCAACTTCCTCACCTGCACGAATAACACGGAAGTTTTCTAAACCAATGGAGTTGAAGAAAATTTCGCTCTCACCTGACGACATGAGAAAACACTGCTCAAGAATATTCCCCAGCCGCTGAATGTCCTCTTTGATAAGTTGGCTGTATTCAAATTTTGGCGTCATATTGTACACCCCCTAACACGAATAAACTACAAATATACTACAATAACCAGTCGTGTTAGCGCCTCACCCAAAAGGTTTACCCAAATAAAGGAAGTTTTTTAGTTTTTGAGGAATTCACAAAGCAACACTCAGAATATTTCTACTGACACAATACGGGTAAGAAACTTTTTCTTTACAAGCAATCTTAACCTGTAATATCCATCCCCATACCATTAAGACGACTTAGAAAAGTACGCAGGCGATCGCTTTGAGGATTCGAGAGAACTTGGTGAGGCGATCCTTGTTCTACCACAACACCTTGATCCAAAAAGATAACTCGATGCGCCACCTCACGGGCAAATTGCATTTCATGAGTGACAACGACCATCGTCATACCCTCTGCTGCTAATTGTTGCATGACTTGCAACACTTCACCCACAAGTTCCGGATCTAAGGCGCTGGTTGGTTCATCAAAAAGCATAACTTGGGGATTCATACACAAACTGCGGGCAATAGCGACTCGTTGCTTTTGTCCTCCTGAAAGTTGTTCTGGATATGCAGATGCTTTGTCAAAAAGTCCAACTTTTTCGAGATAAAGTCCTGCCAATTGTGCACTTTCTTTCGCTGATTTCCCCAGCACTTGACGCGGCGCAAGTGTCAGATTTTCTAGTACGCTTAAATGAGGAAACAGGTTAAACTGCTGGAAAACCATGCCGACTTGTGTTCGCAGTTGCCGTAGTTGCCTGTTGCTAAAATTCGGTTGTGATACCTCAACATTGTTGACTAGTAAACGTCCAGAATCAATAGCTTCCAAACGGTTGAAGCAGCGGAGCAAAGTACTTTTGCCACAACCAGAAGCACCAATGACTGCAACGACTTCTCCTCGTTCTATCTTGCCAGTAATTCCCTTGAGAACTTTTAGTGAACCATAACTCTTTTCAATATTTTCAAACAGAATTGCAGGGGAGGAATTGTTCATTTTCTATGTTTATTGAACTACAGATGATTCTAGCTAAACACTCTGATACAAGAAAAGATAAAAGTTATGCTAGTACATATTTGAAGTTATTTAGTTACTATATGGAAATTGATTGTCCGCTTCTGTAGTAGTGTAGGGTGGGCACTGCCACTAAAACCCAAATATAGTGGGCAGGATCTGACTGGCAGTGCCCAACGCCAGATGCTTTAAGCCGGGAAACCCGTCCAACGCACTGGCTCCCCTACGTGTGTTTCTTAAAATTTGATTTTTAGAACATATAATTTCTGTTAACAATTATTTCTTTGGCAAAAAACCATGTTCCAGCCAAAAGCGACGCGATCTGCGCTCCGCGCAGCAGCGAAGCTATCGCGCAAAGCACCGGCCCTAATGACGCGATCGCATTTCATAAAATATTTCTTAACTGGTTTAGGTACGGCTGCGATTTTGTCAGCTTGTGAAAATTCAGGCAGCAATACTAGCAGTACTTCTAAGGGTAATTCACAAACAGCTACAGCAGGAAAAACAATTAAAGTTGCCACAGAACCTGCTTTTGCGCCCTTTGAGTCCAAAGGTTCGGGCAATGAACTCGTAGGCTTTGATATTGATCTGATCAAAGCAGTGGGACAAGCAGCTGGATCCACGATTGAGTTCCAAAGTCTGCCATTTGATGGTATGATTCCCGCACTTCAGGCAAATACCGTAGATGCAGCCGTCAGTGCTATAACTATCACACCGGAACGAGCGCAGACAATATCTTTTTCTCGACCTTATTTTAAAGCAGGGTTGGCGATCGCAGTCCGTCAAGACAACACAACTATCACCAATCTAGATAGTCTCAAAGGCAAGAAAATTGCTGTCCAAATTGGCACAACCGGATCTAAAAAAGCCAAAAGTATCTCTGGTGCTCAAGTTCGGGAATTCGATTCTACCCCTCTAGCTTTGCAAGAACTGGCAAATGGTAATGTGGATGCTGTGATCAACGATGCTCCTGTAACTTTAGATGCGATCAAGAGTGGTAACATCAAAGGTCTAAAGGTAGTTGGTCAACTGCTCACCGAAGAATACTATGGTATTGCCTTGCCGAAAAATTCTCCCAACCTCAACGCCATCAACACAGCTCTTGCAAAGATAATTTCAGACGGTACTTACGCGCAAATTTACAAGAAGTGGTTCAATGCAGAAGCGCCGAAATTACCAGAGACTGCGCCAGCTTCTAGCTCTTGAGGATGAGGCAGTGTCGCTTGGTATGGCGTGTTCAACATGGATACGATCGCGGCTCAGGCGAAAAAGGCCAAACCCATGTCGCGTGACGTTCCCGAAGCACCCGAGTGGCAATTGCTGGGCTGCTTTGCTAACGAGTGCAAACCGAAACAAATTGCAGCAGCGAGTCCAGTCACCTATGTTGACCGCAAGGATCCGCCGATGTTGCTGATCGTCGGGACAGAGGATACGACGCTGCCGCACCAGCAAACGCTGGAAATGGCTCAGAAGTTGAACTCGGCCGGCGTGAAGCACGAGCTCATCGTGCTGCCCGACGTCAACCACAGCTTCATCGGGAAAACCCCGGAGCAGACACGTGATGCCAATCTGAAGGCGCTCGCGGCCACCTTCAAGTTCATCGACCAAACGATCGGCAACGCCCAGAGTGCAAAACGTTGATAAGCGTAGACGCTTTGCGGCTTGCCGTAAGGCATCGCTTTAATATCGTGTTCGGTTAAAGACTTATCATTAAGACCGCAGAGGTGCAGAGGTGCAGAGGGGCAGAGGGGAAGGGTTTTTAAGCTTAATGCATAGATTCGGGAATTATAACTAATTAGCCGAACTTGATATAACTCCTGAAAAGGCAATCAAACAATAAATTTTTGTTCTTCCGTTGATTCACAAATTAAGGTTTTTGATACTTGCGTGCTTAACACGATCATGATTACTACAAAATACAACCATAGAGATAACCACAGAATCTGATTACTACGGGTGTACCAAGCAACAAAAGCCATCGGGATAAATCCTAGACTAAAGGCGCTTAAAGCCGTATTACGCAATAATTTTCCTTCCTTTAAACCAATAAAATATCCTTCTAAAACAAAAGAAGCAGCTAGTGTTCCTAATATTGGAATTAGCCAGATAACATAACTTTGAATCTCGTTAACAACTTCAAGATTATTGGTAAATAATCCAAAGATAAATTTAGGAAAGCAGACAAGAGTAAAAGCTAAAATGGACGACAAAAGTAAGCTGGTTCCAATTGATAATCGAATCAAAGATTTCATTAGCTGATAGTTCCCTTGACCTTTAAAGATACCAGCAAAGCTGGAAGTAGCATATCCAAATCCTTGGATGATGTAAATGCTGGTGTCAATAATCTTCAATAGCAGCCCGTTTTGTATCAAGATAGCTACCCCAAGGGCTGAACTTAAATTAGTGAAAATCAGTAAAGTCGAAAGAAACGACAGATATCGAATCAATAAATTTCCAATAAAAGTAAAAGTTGCCTTAAATGCTACCCAATTCCAGATCTGAGAAATTGTCGATAATAGAATTTTCCTGGGAATTTCCACAAACACAATTATCAGTCCAATTGTCAATGCTAAATACTGACTAACTGCGGCGGCTATTCCAGCACCTGCGCTTTCCAAACCTAATTGAACAATAATTAAATACGCTAGTAAAATATTAATACCGTTGACTACGCAAGACAAAAGTAAGTTAGTAAAATTCTTTTGCTGTCCTAAAAACCAACCAATCAGAACATAGTTTAGGGCAACTGCTGGTGCGCCCCAGATACGAGTATTAAAGTAAGCAATTGCTGCATCTTTAACTTCAGGAGCAGGATTTAGAAGCGCAAACCCAACTGTTTGCAAAGGAAACTGCAAGACTACAATTAGAACACCAATACTCAGAGCAACTATGCCATTTCGATATAGGGTGAGAGCGATCGCTTGTGAGTCATCCTCTCCCACTGCTTGAGCTGTCATAGCATTAGTTGCAGAACGTAAACAGGGGAACAATTGGTATATATATTCAAATAAAATTGTTGCCAGAAGGACACCAGCTAAATTGTCGATATCTGGCAATTTACCTAACAGAGCTGCATCAACTAAACCCACCAATGGGATAATCAGGTTGGAGAGGATATTGGTAATTGACAACAAATAAAACTGAGGGATGAAATCCTCTGTAGAGACAAAGAGTGTATCCGTTTTTGTCGGGTTCATTTAGCGCTCTAGCAATCGGTTACTCTGGATAACCAAATTTTTCTGAGGGGTTGCAATCACGTCTTCAGGAAACTTTGCTAGATCTGTACCTCGCATGAAATCTGTTAATAAGGCAACTGTTGAATAAGAATCGATATTGGTTGCACCACTGTTTGTGACAATGTCGTCGTAATGCACGGTTCTAAAGTCAAGACTCAAGCGTGTTAACCCCGATGTATTGGGAACAGCAGAGTGCATCTGCGCCCCTGAAAAGAGAATCAATCCGCTTGCTGGACAGACGATCCGAATTTCCGGCTCGATTTCGATCTGTTTTTCTGGATGTGGAAATTCAGCCTCGCGGAAATTTGTTTTATAGTCTTTCTCAAACCCTCTGGAATCATTATTGACGGGCTGATTCCAGTAGCGGGGGTGAAATGCAACAGTACGCTCAGACTCCAAATCATAGATAGGAATCCACCAGTTAAGCAAGCACATAGGGGCTGCATACCAAGTGTCACGGTGAGGATCATGGAAAAGACCTTCACCGTTAGGAAGATAACCTCTAGTGGGTGCCATCCGCAACTGAGGTAAATCAAAATAGGTTTTGCTTAAATCACATTCAAATTCCTTCAGGATTGCCTGAATCATCTGCTTGGTGTCAGGATGATTCATCAGTGTTTGCTTCAAGTCAGACTCAATGGTCAGAAACTCATCTACAGGTAGACTATACTCCGCTTTTGTGGGATCGAGTGAACCAAATGCTTCCTTAACCAAATTCCGCACAAATTGGCTCAGATCAATGGTACTGGAACGTGGAGAGAAGACAAACAATTGTCCATTGTGAATTTGTTGTCGCCTGACTGTGTCGTTATTCAACGAATCAAAGTAAATCGTATTCACATTAATTAACCCTTCAATTAAACTCAGTTTTACACAACTGGCATACTATTTAATTCCTGTAACAGCATAAAAATTCCTAGTAAATAAGAATTCATCTTCCTTGACTTGGTTAGTCAGAAATTCTAACCAAGCATCTGCTTGATCCGCAGGAAATCCTTCTGCAACAATCCAATTGCGAATCCGTTCAAAAAATGGACGATCAAAGTTGCGATCAATACGGACAGAAGCATCAACTTGAATATTTGTTAAACCTAGTTTCTTAAACATACTGGGCAACTTGCGCCCAATCCATCCATCACTCCAATAATCAGCTGCCGCATTGAGAACCTTTCTAGTAAGCTGTTTTTCGCCCGGATATAGTACAGCAGTTTCAAAATCCTGATCCATGACAGCGACCTTTCCTCCAGGTTTGGTCACTCTCACCATTTCTTTCAAGATATCTAGAGAGTTCGGCACATGAGCCAGAACAGTAGAAACATAGACTAAATCAAACGTGTCTGAAGGATAGGGTAATTGGCTGGCATCAGCTACCTGAATATGGAAGTCTGGAAAACGCTTAACAGCATTCGTAACTAGATATTCGTCAAGGTCAACACCATAAAAAGATGCCGAGGGTTCGCTCAGTTTCTGGCTACAAAAATTAAGTAAATGCCCTGTTCCACAACCGACATCCAGAATTTTGTTTGGCGTCAAATCAGACAAAATACAACTAAAAAACCAAACAGAAATCGCTGTATAGTAAGTCTCAAATCGATCAAGTAAAACTTTTTCTCCAGCTATCCCTTGTTCCTCTGAAAGACCAGATATTCTAGCATCAAGAATCATTACTTATTGTCCTTTCTATTATTTGCTATTTTTTGTAAACTTACGACTTAATCTTTTTCAATTATGTCATCTTCTATTCGACAACTTTCCTGAATAATTAAGTTGTACAGATTAAGCATAAAATCTTTACTGATTCTCTTCTGAAATCCTAAATCCTGACGACGCTTTTTAACTTCTTCCACTCGTCCCGGTTGCATCATAGGAATTTTTTCTTTTTTTTTGAAATGAGCGACTTCTCTACAAACTTCAAAGCGTTTACTTAACACTTCAATAATTTGCTCGTCTAAGGCATCGATTTCTTTTCTAAACTGTTCAAGTTGATTCATCGCTGATTTTTACCTTTATATAGGAATCCGGTTTGATTTGGTGAAATTGTTTATTAAGGGAGGGAATAGGGAACTGTTAACAGGGAACAGGAAAAAAGGCTCTTTAAGTGTACTGATTTTTTTAAGCGCAAAGCGCAGGCACTTTCACAAAAATCAAATATTAGTCCTATATATCATACACATTTCCATTCTCTTTTTCTCTCCTGATTTACGTAGTTAGTTTTTCATAATTATCAGCAGTTGTTGTTTCTATTTCTAGAATAGAATACATATCTGGTTCAAACTTTCCCTGGATCGTCATTACCATAGTTTGGATTAAAGCTTTCGCTTTGAGTAGCGTTTCCTGAAACTCCATCTCAGGATTAGAAAGCGCGATAATTCCGCCACCGATACCAATGGAGGTTTGATGAGGAGTCAAAACAGCAGTCCGAATGACAATATTCAAATCAGCTGAACCATTCAAACCCAAAAAGCCGATAGCTCCGGAATACACCCCTCGCGCCTCTTGTTCTAAGCGATCAATAATTTGCATGGTGCGGATTTTGGGTGCGCCAGTCATCGATCCCCCTGGAAATGATGCCTGAATGCAATCCACCGCTTGTAAGTCTGATCGCAACTGCCCTCGTACCGTTGTTACTAACTGATGTACTGTTGCATAGGTTTCTACATCCATTAATTTTGGTACGTAGACACTACCAACTTCACAGACTCGTCCCAAATCATTGCGTAACAAATCCACAATCATCAGATTTTCAGCCCGATCTTTTTCGCTGTTGCGTAACTGTTCCCGTAGGACAAAATCTTCTTCTGGGGTTTTTCCTCGCGGTAGCGTTCCTTTTATGGGCTTAGTTTCTACCCATTTTTTTCGATCAATCTTGAGAAACCGTTCTGGAGATGAGCAGGCGATCGCAAAATCACCAAAGCGCAAAAATGCAGAGTAGGGAGCAGGATTGATTTGACGTAATGTGCGATAAAATGTCAATGGATCGGGAGTCGCATGGGTGTAAAGCTGATTCGTCAGGCAAACTTGATAGGTTTCTCCTTCGTGAATTTCGTCCAAGCATTGATGAATATTTTGGATGTAAGTCTGGTAAGTGCGATGCAAATAGAACTTAATTGGCTCTTGATTTCCCTGAGGTACCATCGTTGGCAGAGGAGCAAGGGTTTCGAGTTGTTGTTGGATAGTTCAAACCAAGTTTCTACTTCTTGTGTTTGTCCTTTTTTGACTAATTGCAGCAAATAAAGACACTGTTCTTGATGATCGATAGCAATCATGCGATCGGCAAGTAAGAAAATAGCATCCGGTAAGGGGGACGAATGTACTAATTGCGCTCCGCACTCTGCCTTGAGTTCATAACCAAAATAGCCAACAAACCCACAGTTAAAATCAAAAGGTAGATCATCCGATTGACAACACCGATAGTCTATTTCCCGCTTTAGATATTTAAAAATACTTTCACTGCGACGGATCACGGTATCTGATTGTGTGATCGTGAGTTCTTGCGTTTGGGTATAATAGCGTACCAATAGACTGTTTGCTCCACTCCCATCGCCCATAAATGAAAAGCGAGATAAACCAGGTTCTACACGGCTACTATCTAACCAAAAAGCATTTGGTGCATCCCGAAACATCTGTACAAATATTTGTTCTGTTTCTGGGCAAATATTTAACTTGCGTGTATACAGTTCAAACTTTTCAGACTGTTTTTGCTCAGGATTATTTATAGCAGAACTAACAGATCCATATCCTGTAAAATACCGCTTTGCTGAACTTCTTGATAGTTTCTTCGTAAATTGTAGCGTTATATCTCTAAAGTTTTCGAGTAATTTTTGCCCATATTCTGTGCAGATAGACTCTGGGTGAAACTGCACACCCCAAAAGGGTAAATACCGATGACGCAATCCCATCACCAGCCCTGCTTCAGTCCAAGCAATCTTTTCTAAACACTCAGGTAGTTCATCAGCTACTAACAAAGAGTGATAACGCACTACTGAAAACTGATTGGGAATGCCTTGAAACAATTCAGAACCATTGTGAAAAATTTTACTGAGTCTACCATGTCGAACTTCCGGGGCATGAATCACCCTACCACCATGTAAGTAGCCAAGTCCTTGATGTCCCAGACAAACTCCCAGCAAGGGCATATTCACATTCTCAATTATCTGTCGGCAAACTCCAAAATCTGCCGATTTCTCTGGACGACCAGGCCCTGGAGAAATTACAATATTGTCAAATGCAATCTCTTTGATTTCATCCCACATCATCCGATCATTACGAATTACTAAAGGCAGTTCTCCATTTACTTCCCCAATCATTTGGTACAGATTAAAAGTATAAGAGTCATAGTTATCAATAATTAATGTTCGCATGAAAAAGTAACAGCAAAATATTTACGGTTCAATCAAAATTCAAAAGTAATAATAAATATATCAACTAACGAGTAGGTTTGACATTACAGATAATCAAGAATATTATCATCAAGCAACTAACTTAGTTTCAACATTTCGATAAGGATATGGCGTTTGCGATCATTAATCTTTTCGGTGGATACTAGACATATAACCCTGCTTTTTGAGTCGTTTTAACTGTTTGTAAGTCCATAAGTCCTATTAACCCAAGTTGCTAGTTACTCTTGTAGGCGATACGCGGAGCGTGACGCCTTTGGCGTATCGCAAAGTACCGCCAGAATTTTATAACCCGCAACTTGGGCTTTGCAACCGTGACGTAGTGAGGTATAACCTGTGATTAAAAAGACCAGCATACAAGAGAGGGTAATTCCCGTAAATTGGTCAGGTACAGGAGGGCTAGGAACTGTAACTTAATTCCTACCCAAAGGAACGAGATTGCTACTGATTTTTGGGTAGTTCTGAGATAAGTTGTTCGACAAAACCTCTCAGCCGTTCTTGCCAGTCAAGAACGGCTTTTAGCTTTTCTTTCTGTCCCTCATACCCTCTAAATGCAATCACTTCTTTGTCTAGAGGTCGTTTTAGCCTTTTTTTTGCGCCAAGCTGGTTATTCTTCTGAAATGGCATTTTCATTGTTTGGAGTGTAAGTTAACATACATATAGCATTAATAAAAGGTCGGTTCAATGCTCTTAGGTTTCAAAACAGAACTAAAGCTCAACAACGTACAACGCACTGCATTGATGAAGCATTGTGGAGTAGCACGCCATGCTTGGAATTGGGGACTTGGACTGACCAAACAGATTTTGGATCACAACAAAACTAATCCTGACTCCAAGATTAAATTCCCTAGTGCTATAGACCTCCATAAGTGGTTAGTGGCACTGGTGAAATCTGAGCACGAGTGGTACTACGAAGTCAGCAAGTCCACTCCACAACAGGCATTAATGGCGTTGCGTGAATCTTGGAAACGCTGTTTCAATAAGACTGCTGGCGTTCCTAAGTTCAAGAAGAAAGGTAGGCGTGACTCTTTCACACTTGAAGGTACAGTCAAAATCTTGGGCAACAATAAAATTCAAGTGCCTGTGATTGGAATTTTCAAAACTTATGAACGACTACCGCAGGTTAAGCCAAAGTCTGTTACCATCAGTCGTCAAGCTGATAGGTGGTTTATTAGTTTCCGGTTTGAAATCGAAACTCAAGAATCCAGCCATACAGACGTTGTAGGCGTTGACCTTGGTGTCAAAACTTTGGCGATCCTCTCAACTGGGGAGGTAGTAGAAGGAGCTAAGTCCTACAAAAAGTACGAGGCGAAACTATCCAGAATGCAGTGGTTGAACCGCCATAAAGTCATCGGCTCAGCTAACTGGAAGAAAGCACAACTCAAAATTGCTAGGTTACATGCTCACATAGCCAACATCCGCAAAGATACATTACATAAGCTAACAACACTGCTTGCCAAAAACCACGGCACAGTAGTAATTGAGGATTTGAACGTATCAGGAATGTTGGCAAACCACAAGCTAGCCAAAGCAATTGCGGACATGGGATTTTACGAGTTTCGACGCCAACTAACCTACAAGTGCGAGTTGTACGGCTCCAAGTTGGTTGTAGTTGACCGATGGTTTCCAAGTTCTAAGACATGCTCTAATTGTGGAACCAAGAAAGAAACACTTCACCTGAAAGAGCGAGTGTTTAAATGTGGTGAGCAGCGCCTTGCGGGGGTTCCCCCCGTTGTGGCGACTGCGAACCCGCAGGGTCACTGCGGTTTTGTCATTGACCGTGACTTGAATGCCGCAATCAACCTTAAGAATTTGTACGTATCCGGCAGTTAGTCGGTGAGTGCCTGTGGACTGGATAACGCCGACGTTACCAGAATGAAGCAGGAATTAATCAAAGCCCAGAGTAAATATTTCCAGCAATGGGTAGCTTTGGGCAGGAATTATATAACGGTTGCACCTAAACTGAGTGATCAATCTGCTTGAGACAGACCGAAGCCAATTACACAAATTGGTGGCATGAGCGCGACAGCAATTGCCGTACCAGCTAAACTAGAAGAAATTTTCGGCTGTACTTTGGCATAGCCACTGATTGCCCCAGCAGCGATCGCAATTCCCAAATCTAGTAAGGTTGGTTGACAGCGGGCTACAACTTCGCTGCCAAATTCTGGAAGTCCCACCAGAGAACCGATTAACCAAGCTAAAACAACTGCTACAAGCGTTAACAATCGCCAATTTTATTGGCCCAGATTTTCCACAAGATATCTTGTTTGGGTTGCATCCATAAAGCTGAACTCTGTGTCCACCCTTCGTAATTGGCGAAGGTATTGTTGTACCAACTTAGTTAACAATGATTCAAAGTTTAACTATCATTCTCAACGCTCTACCAAATTTACTTTTTGGCGCTGTAGTCACACTTGAGATTACCGCGCTTTCAGTTGTTTTTGGTATGATTGGCGGTTCGTTGATCGGAATTGCCCGACTTTCGCCCCTTGTACCCTTGCGCTGGGTAACTCGCGCTTATGTTGATTTTTTTCGTGGTACGCCTCTGCTTGTGCAGATTTTTATGATTTACTTTGGTTTGCCAGCACTGGCTCAAAGCATTGGCATACCTCTGCGTTTTGACCGTTTACTTGCTGCTGTCGTTGCTTTGAGCCTCAACTCTGCTGCATATATAGGTGAAATTGTTCGTGCTGGAATTCAATCTATTGAACCAGGACAAGCAGAAGCCGCAAACTCGCTGGGTATGAGTGAAGTGCAAACCATGCGCTACATCATCTTTCCCCAAGCGTTACGCCGTATGATTCCACCACTTGGAAATGAATTTATTACCTTGCTTAAAGATACCAGTCTGGTAGCAGTTATCGGCTTTGAAGAATTATTCCGACGCGGTCAATTAATTGTAGCTGACACTTATCGTTCTTTCGAGATTTACACTGCAGTTGCGTTGGTTTATCTGGTTCTCACCTTAGCAGCATCCCAATTTTTCTCTCGTCTAGAAGTTTGGATGAACCCAATCAAGCGTAAGAAAGCAAGCCAAAAAAGATTGAGTTCACCATAAGTTATATTTGGGCTATTTTTGACCTCGCCTCTGGTTTTTAACTTTCCAACACATTTAAACCTGCTTCCTTTTCTATTCTGTCTAAAGCCCTCTTCGCTCTCAAAACAACTCGCAAATAGGCTACTTGATTACTCCAAGCCAAACGAGGTAACAGAGGTGCTTGAGAGTCTACCTGAGTTTGGGAGTTAGTAATAGTTGTATTTTCTTCAGACATGATTAATGGGTTGTTAATGAAGGGACTGATAATTCTTGTTGCCAACTTTGTGACCATTGAATGCGATCGCCACTAAACTGAAGTGGATCATTGACTGGCAAAGGAGCATCAATTGCTTCCTCAACCAGAGCAAACTCGCCGTTATCAAACGGGTTTCCCTCCGCCTTATGCTGGAGAAACACTCGCTCGCGAACACCACGTTTTGCTTGCGTTAAAGCACGGTGATGACAGTAAGGATTATTACCTCTTTTGTCAAAGAAAACGTGAGCAGTCCAAGAGCAACCACCACGACAGAGTTGAGCAAATTCACAAGTCTTACAGAAACCCCAAAGATGATCTGTTCCTTTAGGAGTATCAGCTCCGAGATTAAATCGTAATTCCTCTGCCTCTTCAATGATTGTTCCCAGTGAGTGGTCACGGATGTTACCTCCGGTGTATGCTGAAGTCGGCAGTGAAGGACAACCTTTGATTGCACCATCGGCTTCAATGCCCAAAGTAGCCAGTCCGGCGTTGCATCCCTGCCAGAAAGCCCAAGCATGTCCTCCCCGCAGCAGTCGTTCGTAGGGACCGTAATAGCCGATATTATTTCCTGGCTGCACCTGCACTCCTTCTTCCTGGGCGCGTTGAGCAACACGAGCTATCATTGGATAGACATCCAGCAGTTCATATGGTTGCAGCAGAATGTCACTATTATCCGCTGCATTGCCCATTGGGACTGTTAACTGAATCTGCCAAGCAAAAATACCAGCATCACGGATACGCTCATAGATTTGGGGAAATTCCGGTGCAGATAAGCGATTGATTTGAGTGTTGCAGCCAAAGATAATACCAGCTTCCTTAAGATGGCTCATGGTCTTAAACGCCCATTCCCAAGAGCCTTTTCTACCCCTGAGGCGATCGTGAGTCGCTTCTAAGCCATCAACCGAAACAGACACTACACTAATTCCAGCTTCCTTCATCCGGCGTGCAGTATCTAAGGTGATACCATAACCACCAGTCGTCATGCCACAACGCATTCCAGCATTGGTAATAGCAGAGGCAATTTCCAACCAATCAGGACGCAGAAAAGCCTCACCCCCAATTATGGTGACTTCTGTAATCCCGACTTCCGCCATTTGTTTGACTAAATCAAGGGCTTCTTCTGTAGAAAGTTCTTTCGCCCTTGTGTGCCCTGCACGAGAACCGCAATGCTGACAAGCTAAATTGCACTTCAGCGTTATTTCCCAAACCGCATAACTCACTCTGCGATAAGTCATTGAAATACCCTCAGCTAATTTGTTCAAATAGGGACAGACTTATGCATCCGTCCCAAAAAACACAAGCTTATTGCTCAAGCTTTTTTAGAGTTCTTCTTTCGATATGACAACTCCATACATTGGCTGATAAATGGGTGGCTTAATAGGTGGCCACTTAATGGGCTTAGTAGGTGGCCACTTGGTGGGTGGTTCAGAAATAATCACTCCATACAGTGGCTGTGCCATAATTCCACCAAAAACAGTTGCCAATTCTTTTTCGTCTAAATCTGCCAGTTCGTCCTCATCAGCATTTAATTCCAGCAGTTGGACTGTATATTCTTGCAATTCTTCTTGGGTGAAATCATAGCCAGCACTTTTGACCGTTTGGCTACATTCATCTTTACTGTTAACCCCTTGAATTTGGGTACGAAAAGCTTCGTCAGTTCCTATTCTTTGGTAAAATGCTTTGACGTCTTCTAGAGACATAATTTCTCCTGGGATTACTTAAATTACAGCTAGTGGCATTGGGCAAAATAGAGCTACGCTCATAACATCTGGTTTTGAGGTTTAAAAAACTCAACAGATATTTTTGCCGACCTGTACTAGTAGTTTTGCTTAAACAAGCGTCAGCTTTACTACTGCATCAATTTTTCTTTATTGGTTATATAAAGTACTGGAGCAATAGAATTACTGACAGAGTAATCTTCTCACCTAAATAGTTTCAATTCAAAATGTCTTAACGATTTTTCAATTTTTGCCAGACGAAGGGAGGAGTTAATATCAAGCAAAATGTTACATATTAGGCTTGATATAACCCGCTGAGCGCATTTCCGATAGGACATAGGGACGAGAGGGAGGGAAGCAGTCCAAACAATTAGTGTCTAAACGAACCCCGCCCTGCATCGATCCCAAAAAACACAAGCTTATTGTTCAAGCTTCCTTTAAATGATTATTCTGGCGATCGCATTACAACACCATATAAAGGCTGAGGTTCCGGTGGTTTCATTACAACACCATATAGAGGCTGAGGTTCCGGTTGAACAATAACTCCATACATCGGGTGTACAGTTGCCCCAGCAAAAATAGTTGCCAATTCTTTTTCGTCTAACTCTGCCAGTTTGTCCTCATCAGCACTTAACTCTAACAGATCGGCTGTATATTCTTCAAATTCTTCTTGGGTGAAATCATACCCAGCACTTTTGACAGTTTGGCTACATTCATCCTTACTCTTAACTTCTTGAACTTGAGTACGAAAAGCTTCGTCAGTTGCCAGTCTTTCGTAAAATGCTTTGACGTTTTCTAGAGACATAATTCCTCTTAGGATGAGTTAAATACAACCAGTGCGATTAGACAACCATGCTGCAATAAAATATTTCTGCATTTCTGCCCTACTGCACTAATAGTTTTGCTTAACCAGCCATCAGTTTTTCCACTGCATCAATTATTCTCTAATTATTCAGTGTTTTTACTTAGCCAGGATAATCACTGGTTAACGATTATCTCACCGATACAATTTCAATTCAAAATCTCTTAATTATTTTTTAAATTTTGCCTTTTGCAAATAAGCTAATATCAAGCAAAATGCTAGGTGATTGAAATATCCTCAGCTAATTTGTTCAAATAGGGACGGATGCAGGTAAGTCCGTCCCAAAAAACACAAGCTTATTGCTCAAGCTTCCTTAGAGTTCTTCTTTCGATACGACAACTCCATACATTGGCTGATAAATGGGCGGCTTAGTGGGTGGCCACTTAATGGGCTTAGTAGGTGGCAACTTAGTGGGTGGTTCATAAATGATTCCATACAGTGGCTGTGCCATAATTCCACCAAAAACAGTTGCCAATTCTTTTTCGTCTAAATCTGCCAGTTCGTCCTCATCAGCACTTAACTCCAAAAGTTCGGCTGTATATTCTTTTAACTCTTCTTGGGTGAAGTCATAGCCAGCACTTTTGACCGTTTGGCTACATTCATCTTTACTATTAACCCCTTGAATTTGGGTACGAAAAGCTTCGTCGCTTCCTAGTCTTTCGTAGAATGCTTGGACGTCTTCTAGAGACATAATTTCTCCTGGGATTACTGAAATTACAACTAGTGTCATCAGGCAAAACAGAGATACGCTCATAACATCTGGTTTTGAGCTTTCAAAAACTCGACAGATATTTCTGCCATATTGCACTAGTAGTTTTGCTTAAACAAGCGTCAACTTTAGTACTGCATCGCTTTTTCTCTCTTGGTTAGTTATATAGAGTACTAGAGCAGTAAAATCACTGACTGAGTAATCTTCTCACCTCAACAGTTTCAATTCAAAATGTCTTAATAATTTTTCAATTTTTGCCTGCGTAGAAGGAGCTAATATCAGGTTAGTTTGATTACCTATGATTCTGGGGATAGGGTACCACAGGCGGGTGATGTTCTTCGTTTGTTATAAGTGTTCATTGGGAAAGGATATGACGCGCTGAGTACAGCCTGTCCAATAGGACATAGGGACGAGACAGAGGGTTTAAAAGAGTTTTTGCGTAAGTCCTAAATCAGTATCCAAACGAAACCCACATTGACACCACCTGTTTCCCAATCACAACCAACGCAACGCCAATCATTACAATCAGCGTCACTTTACCACCAGGAACAAGCGGTTGACTCATGCTATTTGATTGTTCCTGCTCTTGACGTTGCTTCCAAGTCATCAATGCCGGAATAATTCCACCTAAAACTGAAATACTGAACGTTCCAGCATAGTCTAGAGCAGCCAAGAAGATGCTAGGATTAAGCGCCCCAAGACTCATAGGCGGAAAAAGAATCAGTGAAAAAAGCGGTAGACGTTTAGCAGGCTGATTAGATGCTGAAATATCTTTGAACAAATCCAGCAAGCCATACACAAATCCAATGAATGATGTGACAATTGCAAACTCAGAGAAAACGGACACTAACACTGCTAACCATTCTCCTGCACCACCATCACGCAGAATTTGCAGTGGATCAAAAACAGTTCCGCCACCAGAAGTGCCTTGTTGCATATCAGTGCTGACGCTTCCCAAAATCACGGCATTCCAAGCCAAGAACATGATTAAGGGAATCGCAGAACCAATGAAGATGGACTGACGTATTTTACGGACATCACCTTCGAGTTGAGTGACAACTGTTGGCACAACGTTACTGTAAAAGAGCGCCACAAACATCACTGAAACGGCTGCAGGAAGTGCACTCCAATCTTGAAATGAGAAAGAGGAAGTCTTAAGCTGCGTTGCTGCCAACACTAATAGTCCAACAAATGAAGCAAGGACAATTGCCACAAACGCGCTGTTCAATTTTTCTACAAATCTTTCTCGCCCAAGATACATAATGCCACCAAACAAGAGAGTAAACGTTGTTGTCCCCACACTCGCAGGCAGATTATTCTGCACACCTAACACTTTTTCAACAGCAGATCTTAAAATTTCTCCACCTTGGCTGACATAAGCCACAAGCAAGGCATAGTGCAAGAACAGATACGCACCACCAGCAAAGCGCGCACCCAGCTTCCCAAGCGTCCTCTCAACCATCACCAACAAACCTGAACCCGAACTGCCGACAACACGCATTGTGTTTAAAGTCACCTCTGCAATCAGAAGACCTGAAACTAAAGTGTAGAGCCAAACAGCAACAAGCAGAACAGTTGATGGTACAACACCAGATGGCAGAGTTACCGCAGGTAATGCGAGGATACCAGCACCAACTGTCGTTCCAGCGACAAGTGCAGTACTTCCTAAAACACTACCTGGTTGATGATTGAGTTTGTTTCCATAGAGTTCAAGGTTAGAAAATAGTCGAGTGACTTGTGAGGTATCCGAGTTGAGAACTGCCTTCATATCGGTCTTGTTAAAGTACGCGCATTCTGAAACAATTTGTAACTTAACATAAATTAATGTAAATTATTTTAGCAAAAACAGTTATTTTTATCACCCTGGTGCTTGTTATCACTGCTATTTTCAAAGGCTATGCTGTTTGACGAGATGTTTTATAGATCAAACCAATTTAACCAACCGTCCCAACTTTGCACGATTTCTGCAAATTTTGCATAACCACCTGCTCTGGGATGAGCACCATCATTGGCTCTCGCTTCATCTTGCCAAATCTTTGACTTTTGCAAAATAGGAAAAATATCTAGATAAGGTATATTGAGTTGATCACAAACCACAGCAAACTGTTTAGATAAATTCACTATTCTGTGATCTCTTCCATCTTGTTCTTCATCTGCACATGGTGGTGGACCAACCATTAAAATAGGATACAACTGTTTAGCTGTACTCAAAATACTGCGGACATTTTCTATTGATTCTGCTAATTCAACACGAGGTTTACCATTTACCAGTGTTGTATCATTCACTCCAAAAGAAAATACAACTCTGCCATCATACTCTTTTGGTAAACGATAAGAAACTTCTTTTAACCAACGTTGTCTTAGCTGTGTACTCGTTTCCCGCCTAACTCCTAAATTATAGAAGGTGATATCATAGCCTTTTCTCGTGGCATCAACACAGATTCTTCCAGTCCATCCAAGAAACTCAGGATCACCAGTACCGTTGACAAATGATTCGCCAAGGAAACAAATCCTGATTTGTGGTCGATATTTTGACATAACTCAATCGAAATTCTGTCTTTATTCTTTTTGCATTGTCTGCATTTAAGTTGCGAGTACCTCAAGTTTTTCTAGGAATAGTTGACTTGACTGACTCACGCTCGTGTAATCTCTCAAACCATTCTCTCAAATAAGGGTACTGAAGAAGCCAATCCTCATTTAAGCGCAGGCTGTAATAACCCAGAGAACATAACGCTGCTACGTCTGCTGCAGTCCAACTTTCGCCGCCTAACAAATATTTAGCAGATCGCAGTTGTTCTTCAAAAATTGGTAAAAGGCGATTAATTAATGTTTCATATTTTGTCCGATAATAATTAGGAGCTATATCGCCCGTCAAGTTTAATACCCACAGATTGATAACATTATCACCTAAAGTATCTGCTAGTTCTTCCCATTTACGAGACTCAAGTTTTTGACGAGGAGCGCTTGGATAAAAATTTGGTTGTGGATAAGTTTCGTCTAGATACTCTGCAATTAGTGTTGAATCCCAAATAGCTGTGCCGTCTTCATCCACAAAAACAGGTACTTTAGCAATGGGATAATTTTTGATAAATTCAGGGGGTTTATTAAGTAAATTAACTTCAATTAGTTCGCAGTTCAAATTTTTCTCTGCCAACAGTATTCTGATCTTTCGAGAAAAGTTTGATTGCTGATGATAATATAACGTTCTCTTCATAAGATTTATTTTTGCTCGAATTTGTGTCTAAGATCAATTTACATTCAAGCAGCATAGAAAAGAGCTTCAAGAATAAAGTTATACAAAATCAACAAATAAATAACACACTATAACGTGAGATTACTGAGAACATCATGGAGGCGATGCTCCAGCAGGGTTACGGCGATATTTTCACATTTTTTAACAGAAGGGCAAAAAGCTGGTTGCGTCTGCTACGTCTGTTAAGACTACGTTTCTTACACTTGCTTGTGTTTCAATGATATTGAGGTTTTGTTAAAGAATTTGAGATAAGAATTTGCGAGTGCGATCGTGTTTTGGGTTTTGAAAGAAAATACTTGGTGTGGCTTCCTCTATAATTGTACCGCTATCCATTAAAATTACGCGGTCAGCAGCTTCGCGAGCAAATCCAACTTCATGGGTGACAACAACCATTGTCATACCATCAGCAGCAAGGGTTTTGATAACATCCAAAACCTCTCGCACCATCTCCGGATCTAAAAAGGCATTTACCCACGAGGAAACTTTAACCGAAATTTGTGCAAATTTTAACTTAACTTTTACTCTTAGTATCTTACTCTATCTAAGGAATTAAGAAATAATACTAATTCTAAGTCAATACCTCTGTTTTCCATGACTCCGCGTTCGCAAAACGTATACTTCGTGCATAGGCTGACAAGTCTCGTATAGCCGCACTGTGCCAGGGTTAAGAGAGGGTTATGAAAGCGGATTTAGTATAACTATGATAAACTACGGAAAGCTAATCAATATTTAGATATATGCAGCACAATCAATAAATGTTCCACAAAACAAATCAGTCTAAAACTGTCATTCAAAGCAAAATCAACAGAGCCTAAGAATTCCAGTCGAGAACGAGAATCCTTGTAAAGTGCTTCACGAGGTTAAACTGTGTCTTTTTATAGCTTAGAAAAATTATTTTCTAAGTGATGATATTTAGAAAATAGACTCAGCTTGTTTTTTCTGTCGTGGTTTTTACTAAAATTTGAGGATGAAACAATGTTTAAGGCGATCGCGTGTGCTTGGATACTCCTTGTTATTGGTGACTTCCTTTCTACTTTTTGCTATCACGTACCTGAACACGTTTTTGGTATCCTTCACTTACGAACTCACCACTCCTACAAGAAGAGCTTTCGCCATTATGCCATCCTAACTTTCAATTCCCAAGTTCTTCTGGATGGTATTCTGGGTGCTTTACCTTACTTACTCGTAGCAGCAGTTTTATGGTCTTTTTCCCCGATTGGTGTTGTGTGTGGGCTACTGTTTGGTCAGTTTCATGTATGGTGGAGACACACGACTACCTTGGGTTGGCAAACTCCAAAGTTAGTAGAGATTTTATGCCGAATTCTGTTCCTCACGACTCCAGAAAGACATTGGGAACATCACCAAAAAACCAACCAGGGTTATGGCGATATTTTCACATTTTTTGAACAGCCAGCGAAAGGCTGGTTGCGTTTGTTACGTCTGTTTAGGTTGCGTTTCTCGCACTTGGTTGTGTCTCAATAGTATGTTTGAGGTTTTGTTAAAGAATTTGAGATAAGAACTTGCGAGTGCGATCGTGCTTGGGATTTTGAAAGAAAATATTTGGTGTGGCTTCCTCTACAATCGTACCGCTATCCATTAAAATCACACGGTCAGCAGCTTCGCGAGCAAATCCAACTTCATGGGTGACAACAACCATTGTCATACCATCAGCAGCAAGGGTTTTGATAACATCCAAAACCTCTCGCACCATCTCCGGATCTAAAGCGGAAGTGGGTTCATCAAAAAGCATAACTTTAGGCTGCATAGCTAAAGCTCTGGCAATGGCTACCCGTTGCTGCTGTCCACCTGACAATTGTCCTGGATATTTCTGTGCTTGTTCCAAAATTCCCACTCGTTCTAGCAACTGCATAGCCGTTTCTTCTGCTTTGACTTTCGTCCACTTGCGCACCCAAGTTGGTGCCAAAGTGATATTTTGCAACACACTCAAATGAGGAAACAAGTTAAACTGTTGAAACACCATCCCCACTTCTCGCCGAATTGCTTCTATATTTTTTAGGTCATTTGTGAGGTCAATTCCATCAATTTCAATTTGTCCCTGTTGATATTCTTCTAAAGCATTAAAGGTGCGAATAAAAGTCGATTTTCCTGAACCTGAAGGTCCCATAAGTACTACGACTTCTCCACGATTGACACTTAGGCTAACCCCTTGGAGAACATGAAAATTTCCATACCACTTATGGATATCTTGGGCAATAAGAATGGGCTTTTGTTGATTCATAATTATCAGTCATTAATCATTGATCATTAGTTAGGAGTTTTCACCCCACTTGTTCACTTTCTCACTTTTGTTATGAGTCATGATATTTGAGCCGACGCTCACTTCTGTGAGTCGGGTTCATTGAAGCCATTACTTGGAGAAGAAATTTTAAAACCGGGTGCTGTGTAGTCTTGAGAAAGATAGTTTTCCGGAATGGCAATCTGATTGCCATCTCGAATAGCATAGTATTGAGGCGAGAGGATTTCAATGCCTGCTTCGTTACACTTGTCTTGGATATTCTGATGCAATTCGGAGTAGATTCTTGCCATGATGTGGGGTTTTTTAGTGTGGGCATTCAACTCATAGCTAACATAGAAATCATCTAAACTGGTTTGTAACACGAACGGTGTAGGATCTTTCAAGATGTGTTGAGTGGCAAGAGCTGCGTTAATTAAGACTTCGTGGATTTTTCGCCAGGGTATATCATAACCCAGTGTTAATTTTGTGTGCAAAATAAGCGGTGTGTCGGAGTCTTGAATCAAGGCGCTATAGTTAGTCACCTGGCTATTGAGAACTGTTGAATTGGGAATTGTGATCACCACATTCTTGACAGTACGAATCCGCGTTACCAGAAGTGTCTTTTCTGCAACATCTCCAATAGCATCGCCAATTTTGACGCGATTACCAACCTGAAACGATCGCGTGTAAATGAGAATTACGCCAGCAACAATGTTTGCAACCGCAGCGGAAGAACCAAGTGACAACAAAAGCCCCAGAAAAATAGATATACCTTGAAATGCAGGAGATTTTGATCCAGGTAGATAAGGAAACGCCACCACCGCTGCCAAGGCGATAATCAAAAATGTTGCTAACTTGTAGGTGGGTTCTGCCCACTCTGGATAAAACCAGGGAAAAGTCCTATCCCTGCCTAAGGCTTTGAGAACCAGCCGGGTAAAGCGAAGGATATAGTAGGTAACAACAATAATCACAGCAATCATCAAGAAGTTAGGGAGATTGGCTAAAAAACTCTCCCAAGTATTCTTAACAGCAACAAGCAGGTTGTTAACTATAACGGCTTCCAATCCCCTTGTCCAAGGGAAGAAGCTGATAACCAGTGTGAAATAAACTGCTAGAATACCTAGCCACAGAGCCAAGCGGACTAACTCAACGAAGCGAGTCAGTACAGAGGAAACCTGAGCTTCAGATAGCAACTCAAAATTGTCGATTCTCACTGCTGGAACTGTTTGTTCATGATGATTAAGTCTGGCAAAAATTCGGGCAAAGCCCTGATTAAGTAATTTTAATAAAATTAATAAAGTAATCGTGGCAATGACGCTATAAAAAACTCCAAACAAGATGTACTTTAAGCTATGTTCTTGCCTGTATTTCTTAATCACAGTTTGAATTTTGCTAGTATACTCACGGGCAAGTTCTTGCTTGGGTTTGCCTGCGGCTTTAGCATCTGCCTCTGTAACTGTAAAAAGTACCTTCTCTCCTGCTAATATATTTACAGTATTTTCTTGTTCCTCAGTCTTCAGCGCCGTAAGTGGAATAGATACATCCTCAGCAAGCACTTGCAGTCTAGTGTTAACTGCTTGCGATCGCTCTGCTGCTGAGAATGATCCAACACGTTCCTGGATTACGAAAATTTGATCGTCCCCCAGAACTACAGGAGTTCCATCGACTGGATTACCACTTGTAGAATTTGTTTGAGAATAGGCAAAGGGTACTGCTGTAATCGTCACAAATACTGCCAGGACTAAGGAAATGAATTCATTTAACTGCTTTTTCAAGCTAATTCTCATTCTTTTTTGCAAATTATTTAGAGGAAGTTTATAAAGTAATATAACTCTAAATAAACACAGGGAACAGAAAACAGGGTAGAAGGGGGATGGTGTTTCTTTTTTCTTTCATATGTTGCTAGCACGTAGCGGCGCTAGTGAGAAGGCTCTCAACAAACATATTAGGTGAAGTGAAAAATGGGGATAAGCTTTCAGCCAAAAGCTTGAGCTTTTTTCTTTAATAATTCAAGCTGATACTTGAGAGCTACTAAGCGTTGCGTTTCGTCTGAGTTCTTGTCGATGTACTCTAGTATCTTAGTCATATTTTCGTAGTTTAAAGCTCATTTAATATCTTTTTATCAGAAAATATATAGATTTATGAAATGTCTAGTATCGCTGTTGTATTTTGTTATAGTCTATTATACGTTTTGACCCTTGGACTGACTAGATCTCGCCTACCTTTAGTGTAAATACCAGTTATTAAGTCTTGCGTGTTTTCATTCTTATTTGTACCCCCTGAACGCTTACAATAAATTTTATCGCAACCTAACCAGTGGTCACGCACACTTACTACTGTGAGGTAGGATATCAAATACCCACTCGCTGGGAAAATTAATGAAATGGCAACAAAATGACAGTAATGATGAACAAATTAAAATACTTTACCATGTTAGCTTTATGTGTCGTTTTTATGGGCGAAGCGACTATAAATATTTCTGCCCAGGCTGCTGGAAGTAAAGTTTTATTAACGGCTGAAAACCAATCTCTCAGCCAATCGGATATTGATCAAGTTATCGCTTTTTACGAATGGGCATTTGCAGCAAAATTCACTAGCAAACAGCGCAGTGAATATCAGTCAATCAAGTTAAATGAATATAGCAAAGATCCAGCAGGAACCAGAAAAAGCATTGACAATCTAATTTCTAATTATACAAAAGTTCGTGCTAAGAATGAAGAGGAACAAAGCCAAGTTCGGCAAGCATTTAACAAAGAATATATTGGGCAATTGCGAAATTTGCCGGATGATGCGGAAGCTAAACTTTTACTGTCTGTTTACAACAGCGCACACACGGGCGAAACCGCTTCAAATAATGCGGATGATTCATCTGGCAGCGTTGGAGATATTTCGTCTATAGTTGGAAAATGGGTCTGGACGCGTACCGGAAGCAGTACTTACAGCACGGGTGGCGCATATATGGGTTCAAACGGTTCGCGTTTCACTTATCAATTTCAGCCGAACGGAACAGCCGAATTCACAGGAATTATGAACGTGATGAACGGCGGCTGCAACCAGCAAATTTTCCAATCTCGAAAAGGAAAAGTCCGTCTGAGCGGCAGTACAATGACAATTAACTGGTCTCCAGGAACTTTCACTCGTGACTTTTCGTGCGACAGAGCGAACAACTACAAGAAAACTTTGGCTGCTGAAAACGAAACTTATCAGGTGAAATTCAAAACCGATCTGGGTCAGAAACAGCTTTGTCTCAGGGGTAAAGACGAAACCTGTTACAGCCCGACAAAGTAGGCAAAATCACGATTTTTTATAACCCAAGTTGCGGGTTATCAATTACAGATTTGTCACAATTATGCGATAGCTTCGCGCTCTGCGCTCTGCGCCATCGCCCTTGGGGTGGCTTCCTGCTTACGCATCGCCCACAGCACGCACAGCGGTTGCGCGTAGGTGCAATTGTTTCATTTAGCATATACCCCTCCTACATTTCTGTTCTAGAGGGGATTTTATTGTTTAAAGTACTTTTTTGCATCACCGTTGATCCACACCCAATTCCTTTTCTAAGCGTCGAGAAGCTAGCGACATGGAATAGCAAAAGACCCAATAAATAAATGCAATGAATAAATAGACTTCTGCATAGCGAGCAATAAATTGAGGTTGAGCCAGGATAGCACGAGAAATTCCTGTTAATTCCAATAATCCAACAATTGATAACAAAGAAGTATCTTTAAACAAACCGATAAATTGACCAACAAGCGCTGGGATAACAGCACGTAGCGCTTGGGGAAGAACAATGAGTAATACTGTTAAAGGAGCATTCAACCCCAGTACTTTGGCAGCTTCAATTTGTCCGCGTGGAACTGATTGAAGACCACCACGTACATTTTCGGCTAAATAAGCAGCACTAAAGAAAATTAAACCAGCAATTCCTCTTAAAACTCTGTCTAAACGGTATTCTACTGGTAGAAATAAGGATAACATCACTTGAGCAAAGAACAAAACTCCAATCAGTGGTAGTCCTCGGATAATTTCAATGTAGAGGATACTAAACCAACGCACAACAGGTAGCTGACTTTGACGACCTAATGCTAATAAAACACCCAAAGGAAAAGAGAGAACAATACTAATTACCGCCATCACCAAAGTAAGCAGCAAACCATTCCACAAATTGCTTTCTACTGGTTGCAGTCCAAAACCTCCCCCAATCAGCCATAGGATAATTGGAAAAGAAAGCGCCCACCCAAGTGGTAACCAACTGTTCATTTGACGGGGTAAACGTTTCGTAAAAGTTCCCCATGACAAACCAAAAAGACCGAGGATAATAAACAGTGCTAGCCACAGTCGCCAGTAAAGTTGTTGTGGGAAACGACCAACAAAAAATAAAGATAAGTTGGCTGTGATGACTTGCCATTTTGCTTGAGTCAATATCCAAGTCAGGACAGCTTTGATACCAAAAAAAAGCAAAAAGAGACAGACAACAGTGAGAAGACTGTTGTACCAGTTGTTAAACAGATTTTTCTGTAGCCATTGTAGAATAGTAGGCTTTTGATTTTTAAAAGAACTCATTTGAAAAAACTCATCTTTCCTTGAGTTGCACGCTACGGTTTAACAAATTCATCCCTGAAGAGATGATCAGGCTAATGGTCAGATAGGTAACCATAATTAACAGAATAACTTCTACAGATCGACCTGTTTGGTTAAAAGTTGTGGAAGCCACAAAGTAAATATCAGGATAGCCGATCGCAATTGCTAAACTAGAATTCTTAGCTAAATTAAGATACTGACTGGTTAATGGTGGAATAATCAGCCGCAAAGCTTGGGGAAAAATCACTAGCCGTAAGATGAGATTCGGCTTAAAACCTAATGCTCGTGCTGCTTCCCATTGTCCTTTAGGAACTGATAAAATCCCCGCTCTGACAATTTCGGCGATGAAGGCACCAGTGTACAGCGTTAATCCTAGGATGAGTGTTGATAATTCAGAAGAAAGTTCTATTCCAAAAGGAAGGGTAACTCCTCGATTATTAATATTTATAAACCCAAGTAGGGAAATTTGATTTTCTGTTTTTGGCAAACTGAGGAAAACCGCAAAATACCAAAAGAACAATTGCAGAAGTAAAGGTGTGTTGCGTAAGATTTCGACATACACTAGAGCTAGCTGACGTACTAACCAATTATCCGATAGCCGCCCCACTCCCACAGTAATGCCAATAATTGTTGCCAGAATGATGCCAAAAACTATCACTCGCAGCGAGTTCACTAATCCAACTAATAAAGCACGGCTGTAGGAATCAGAAGATTTATAGGGAATGGGGGTTTCGCCAATATCGAAGGATGCTTGGAATTGTAAAAAATCAAATCCTAACTGCAGACCTAGCCGGTGGAGATTGTATATTAGGTTGTGCCATAGTATCATCACGATTATGGCAACTATGAACGCGGCTATCACCTGACCGAGAATAGGAAAAAACTTTCGGTTGCGCCAAATTGGAGTCATAGTCAAACAGTGAACAATGAACAGGGAACAGGGAACAGGGAACAGTAAACAAGGGGTGAACGAGTCCGTTTCCTACCTGATAACTGATAACTGATAACTTGTTTATCGAAAGGGTGGAGCGTAAAGAATACCACCTTGATTCCAAAGTTTGTTTGGACCACGTTCCAATTTCAACTCAGAGTTTTTCCCTAAATTACGTTCGTAAATTTCACCATAATTGCCGACGTTTTTGATAATATGAACTACGAAGTCGTTTGTTAAACCCATGCCTTTACCAAGGTTACCTTCTGTACCTAGCAAGCGCTTCACTTCTGGGTTATTACTGTTTGCTAATTGACCAACATTTTGGGAGTTGACTCCGAGTTCTTCAGCATTGATAAGAGCAAAAATTGTCCATCTCACCATATCAAACCACTTAGAATCTCCATTGACTACAGCAGGTGTAAGAGGTTCTTTTGACAGCACAGTATCTAAAACAACATGGTCATCCGGTTTAGATAGGGTGGTGCGACGGGAAACGAGTTGAGAACGGTCTGCAGTGACGCCTTCGCAGCGACCTTGCTCGTAGGTGGCAAAAACTGTGTTAGCATCTTCAAAGACCAAAGGCTTGTAGTTGATACCACGTTGCCGCATTTGGTCTGTCAGGTTTTGCTCGTTGGTGGTTCCTGTCCCGATACAGATAGATTTGCCCTTGAGGTCTTCTAGCTTCTGAATATTGCTATTTTTTTTCACCATTATGCCTTGACCGTCGTAAAATACCACGGCAGTAAATTTTATACCTACAGAAGTGTCTCGGCTCATACTCCAAGTGGTATTTCGGCTGAGGATATCTACTTCGCCCGTTTGCAAGGCTGTAAACCGTTCTTTGGAGTTTAAGTTGCGGAACTCTACTTTGTTGGGGTCATTAAAAATTGCTGCGGCGATCGCCCGACAAATATCCACATCCAGCCCTGCATATTCACCGTTAGACTTAACATAGCTAAATCCTGGCAATTGTCCGCTGACACCACAGATGAGCTTACCACGGCTTTTGATTGTATCCAACAGACTTCCACCACTTCCTCCCATCTGTCCAGCACAAGCATTCAGTGAAAAGACTAGAGGTAAAGTAGCTAGCAGTGATAACCCCCGTTTGAGCTTCAACATTTACCAATTTTTCCTCTGCTCAATAAAGACTAAGATACTTTATTGTTTACCAAATGGTTGCAGAGGTGAGCAGTTTATACTAAAAATGTTAGAGCAAGCTACTTAGGCTCTCTATGCCAGCTAAAGAAATTTACCATTATGCGGTGATAAACGCTCTGGAAAAAGAAAGTTGGAACATTACCGCATCAGATGATTTAAGCATTAATATAGATGAACCAAAGTAAGAAACCAAAAATCGCAACTTATGGAAAACTTAGAAAAAGATGGAAAACTTAGAAAAAGTAAGTTTAGAGAGTACAAGACTAATTCTCCAAGCGATTTCGCTGGAATACACAGAAGATGTGTTTAGGGAATTCACAAGCTAAATTACCACCTTTATGTATCCGAAACCAGCTGACAATATCAGTGAAACCGAGAAGGTCATCAAAGGTATGATTCAACAACGATAAAATAAAACTGACCTAGTGTTGGTAATTCTCAAGAAGAATACTTTGGAGTTTTTAGGAATTTGCTCCGTAGATCCTATTGATACTGAGACACCGGAGTTAGGAATTTGGATAAAAAAATCAGATCACGGTAATAGTTTTGGTAGAGAGGCAATTTATGCATTGAAAGACTGGGTGGATAAGAATTTGGAGTACAAATATCTTTCCTATCCTGTTGATAAAAGAAATATCCCCAGTCGGAAAATTCCGGAAAGTTTTGGGGGTAAAGTATTTCGCGAGTTTCAACAGACTAACAAGAGCGGTAATCTTCTCAATGAGGTTGAATACAGGATTTATAAATGAAAGACATGTCCTAAACTAAAACTAACGTCGTAAACGCTAAAAAAAAACATTATGAATATTGATCAACGCTCTTTTTCAGAATTATTTACTGAACCGATTGGTAAAATATTGATAGAAAATTAGCATCTTTGTTTACTCGTCTTTGATTCAGAACGAGAGATCATTCTACAATGGATACCTTAGAAAACTATCGCCAAATTATCCAAAAAGTATTAAGCGAATATGCTCAACTTCCTTACGCTTATGGGCAATTAGAAAGACAGTTAATCATTGATAAAAATGCCAATCATTATCTGCTGCTGACACTAGGCTGGGAAAATAAACAACGGGTGCATGGTTGTCTAGTTCATATTGATATTATCAACGATAAAATCTGGATTCAAAGAGACGGTACAGAATATGGTATAGCCAACGAACTCGTCAAAGCCGGAATTCCCAAAGCTCAAATTGTTCTGGGTTTCCAACCAGCCGATGTGAGAAAGTATACGGAATTTGCGGTTATTTAGCTTGTGAATTTAGAAACGCGTTCGTCAATATTCGCTCTGGACGAATGCGAACACGTGAAATTGATGATGACATTTCAAAAATTAATTTTTGCAGCCAGACTTTTCAAATCTGCTACTTCCAAATCTGGTTTCCCTTGAGCAGGTAAAGCAGCCCCTGAACCTTCTTGTCCTAATCTACGATTTACCCAAACTGTCGATAACCCAAGGGAATTTGCCGGAACAATGTCATGGTAGATACTACCAGCAACGTGCAGAATTTTTTCAGAGGGGATGCCAATTTTTGCGATGTGGGCGATCGCCACGTGAAAATTTTGCACAGAAGGTTTATAGCTTTTCACTTGCTGTGCAGTCACAATCTCATCAAATTCAACTTGCAGATGTTTTGCTGTCAAGGCAAACAAGTCATCATCAACGTTGGAAATAATTGCTAGTTTGAATCGCCGTTTCAATGTCTTAAGAGCTTCAACAGTATCAGCAAAAGGTTGCCAATCCTTGACAGAATCAGCAAGCGCATTTAATTCTTCAGAAGAAGGCGTAAATCCAAATTGTTCTCCAAATTTTTGCACAACCCCCTTGAGAACATCTTTGTATCTGCGGTACTCTCGTTGCTCAAGATTAGATTCAAAACGAGCAAACCACTCAAGGATTTCGTTCTCACTCAGTTGAATCTGATGAGACTGCAAAACTGGTTGCAACGCCTCCAGTACACCTTTTTCCCAATCAATCAAAGTTCCATAGCAGTCAAAGGTCAAGACTTCATATTGATTCAGGTTAATCATGGTTTATGCTCCCTAGCTCAATGCTTTGTCAGCTGAATTTTGTTTTTCTATTTCTTGCAGGTGTTCGACGAGTGCTTTACCATCTGTATTGTGATTTTGGGCGATTAGCTCTGCTGTTGACGCATCGCCTAAGCAAATTGCATTTACCAATTCTCGGTGCTGCTCTATGATGTCATCTAAATCTGGGTGCAGGGCATTGCAGGAAATGATGTTTTCTAGTCTTTGAGGGGTCTAAGTGCTTCTTATTGCGCATTTACAACTGTTTCAGGTACTTCAATCCATTTCCGCAAAGCCCTTCCTTCCGAGTTTTTGACTTCAGGACTTACGCAACTGGCACATTTTTCTTCAAACTGTCACAGGTCGAGAATTTGGCTATAACGTCTATAAATCAATGCTTACGAGCATTTACCTCAATTTGAAATATATGTGCCAGTTGACCTTATATTGTGACGCTTGCGTAAGTCCTAGACTTTACACTTTCCTAAAAAACCATTTTTGTCCATCTACTTTTACATCCAACTGCTGCACTTTCGCAAATTCACTGACAGCAGCAATAACTCCTCGCCAAGGTTCTGACCAATCATCACCAAACATAATTCCACCATGTGTTAATAACTGCCAATAATTTTTTAAGTCCTGATATACATCATGTTGGTCATGGCTGCTATCAATATAAATTAGGTCTGCTTTGATTTGATAATGTTCAAACCATTTAGCAGCAATATTACTCGTACTAGGGAATGGAACAATTCGGTCTTGAAATCCCTGGTGCATTACATTTGCTAGAAATTGATAATAAAGCGTAGGATAACCATGCTTTCGGAGGTTACTGAGTCCCAATTCTGGGTCTTCTTTATGGATAAGATGCTCCAGCCCTCCCAACCAAGTATCAATACAGACGATGGCAGTATCAATTCCTTTTTCTTTTAATAAACTTGCCATATGAATTGCAGAAGCACCTTTCCAAGTTCCCACTTCCAGAATCAACCTGGGTTGAACTGTGCTGATGAGCTTATCAAAAATAAGGTCAGTTGAACCCCACCCTTGCAGATTTAGTGGAATAGCTTGATAATCAAAATCTTCGTAAGGACTGACGGTATAAAGCCTGGTTAATAACGATTGTGCTAGTGCATAGCCCGACAAATTTAAGAAATCCGTTTTAGGAGACATCACAGATTTTTGTAGTGCACAACTGTACCATTATACGAAGTTGCCAAAGATAGTATTGTTACATTTTCCGTGGTATACGCGGACTAAATTCTGAAATCTCCATCACTATTTTTGCATAAACGACTTGTACAGGGATTACTGCCAGGTCTATTTTTTGACTCTAAACGTCAAATTGTAGATTGTCGATTGTTGACAATCTACAACTGAAATTAAGCTTATTTTGTGGAAGTCCTTGTCACTAAAATCTTTGCAGTAGCTTGATAAACGCAACACCAATAAACAACCCCGAAAATTGCGCCAAATAACCAACACTTATGGGGTTAACGCCACCAGGAATATTCAAACTCCCAATTCCGTAAGAAATCTGCTGCACAAACCACCAACATAAATAGAAATAAGCTGGTACTTGTATGGGAAAAAACACAATCAAAAGGGGCAGAATAGTGTCAATTTTTGCTTTAGGAAACTTAAGCACATAAGCTCCTAAAATAGCTGTAATCGCCCCGTTAGCTCCAATCAATGGCACAGTCAAACTCGGTTCAGCTAGAATTTGTATGAACCCAGTAAGAATCCCAGAAACTAAGTAAAATACTAAAAATCGTCCGTATCCCAAAACACTTTCAATCGTTTTACCAAAAACCCACAAAAATATCAAATTCCCTAAAATTTGGCTAAAACTGCCATGAAGGAACATTCCCACAAGCAGTGAAGTCAAACCCTTCAGCACAACTATCCAAGCAGCTGGGTTTCCAGCAAGTGCATTTGCAAAAGCTGCACTGATTTGTGCGGGAACGACACCCCAGGCATTGACAAAACTGCCCAATGTACCACCAAGCTCAAGTGTCAGTTCCCATAAAAATAGACCAATGTTAATGCCAATAAGACAGTAAATAATTATTGGCTTTCTCCGTTTGAAAAAGAAAATGCGATCGCTAATAGGAATCATATCAATAAGTCATTAGTTACATAGTTATTCTCTTTATCTGGCTTATCCCCTTATCGACCCTTAAGAGAAGCTGTGGCAAGATTGGAATCAGACTGTACTACATGAAACTAGGCTAACCAAATGTTGGGAACCATACTTGTTGGACGATACCAAATTATTAGTCACTTGGGAGGTGGGGGATTTGGTGAAACTTTTGTTGCTTGTGATACTCAATTACCTGGTTCTCCTCAATGTGTCGTCAAAAAACTCAAGCCCCAAGCTAGTGACCCTGATACTTTGCAAACAGCCAGACGCTTATTTGATACAGAAGCGAAAGTTCTGTATAAATTAGGCATTTATGACCGCATTCCTCAACTTCTAGCTTACTTTGAGGAGAAACAAGAATTCTATCTCGTACAGGAATTCATAGAAGGTCATGATCTCAGCCAAGAAATCATACCAGGAAAACCCCTAAATCAAGACCAAGTTATTTGTCTTTTAGAAGAGATTTTAGAGATTTTAGAGTTTGTCCATCAGCAGCAAGTTATTCACCGTGACATCAACCCACGAAATATCATCAGACGCAAGCCGGATAACAAGTTAGTTTTGATTGACTTTGGCGCTGTCAAACAAATCACTACCCAAGTTATTATTCCTAGTGGAAAAACAAAATTTACCGTTGCGATCGGTACTCCAGGGTATATTCCCAGCGAACAAGCACTAGGAAATCCAAAATTCACCAGTGATATCTATGCTTTAGGAATACTTGGCATAGAAGCACTCACTGGATTATCTCCGGAACAACTAGAAAAAGATGCAGAAACTGGTGAGATTGTATGGCAAAAACATACCTCGGTCAGTCAGGATTTTGCCAAAGTTTTAAATAAAATGGTATGTTATGACTTCCGGGAACGTTATTCTTCTGCAAAACTTGCCCTACAAGGTTTGAAGGATTTAAAAAACTCTAAATCTCAGATGATGACATTAAGTGTTGGTATATCAAAACATAATATAAACAAAAATTTACCAAAAATAAATCCACCTAAAAAAAAGGACATAAAAAAGATTTTAGTGGGCATAGGTTTAATTGGTATAGGTGTAGGAGCATCTATATATATTGCTCATGCAATCAATTCTGTGAATGCTACTGAATTGTATAAGCAAGCCAATACCTTATATGAGTTACAGCGTTATCAAGATGCTTTATCAACATATGCAAAAGCGGTTAACATCAGACCAGATTACGCTCAAGGATGGAATGGACAAGGTAAAACTCTGTATGAGTTGAAAAAATTTCAGGAAGCACTTGCAGCTTACGACAAAGCAATTCAAATAGAACCAGATTATTTAGAAGCTTGGAGTGGACGTGGATTTGCATTGAATAAGTTGCAAAGATACCAAGAAGCGATCGCCTCTTTTGAAAAAACATTGCTTTTGCAAAAGAACTATCCGGAAGTCTGGAATGCAAAGGGAGAAGCTTTAGCTAAATTAAATGAGTATGATCAAGCACTAAAATCCTATGATAAAGCCATTGAATTGAAGAAAGAATATTATGAAGCGTGGTACAATAAAGCATTGTTGTTACAAAATTTAAAACGCTACGATGAGGCAATAACAGCTTATGATAAAGTACTTGAATTCAAACAAGACTATGAAAGAGCTTGGTATAACAGAGGCAACGTTTTAGTAAATTTGCAACGCTATCAAGATGCAGTTGCAGCGTATGAGAAAGCAGTCCAATATAAACCCAATTTTTACCAAGCTTGGTTATCTAGAGGTAATATACTTATCAAATTGCAACGTTATCCAGAAGCGCTTGAATCTTTTAAAGAAGTCATTAAATATAATCGTAGAAATTATCAAGCGTGGTATGGTAGCGGGTGGTCACTGCATCAAATGCAACGCTATGACGATGCAGTTTCATCTTATAATAAGGCAATTGAATTACAACGTGCTAATTATCAAGTCTGGTATAGTCGAGGAAATTCACTCTACAATTTAAAGAAATACCAACAGGCACTTTCATCTTATGAGAAAGCAATTAATTACGATTCTAAAAATTACGATATTTGGTATAGTAAGGGCAATACTCTGTATAATCTGAAACGTTATAAAGAAGCCATAGCTTCATACGATCAGGTTATTAAACTAAAGCCAGATTATCAACCAGCAATAAACGCCCGCAATCAAGCACAACAACAGGTACCACAGGTTCTCGTTCCAAGTCCTGAGTCTATCTTTAAAAATCCATAGCCGAAAGTTTTTTAATTCTTTCTTCTTGACTTTTGAGCCAAGACTTATCTTATATTCACCTCTTCCATTTGGTGACTTAGGTCAAAAGATTCTAAATTCCTAGCAGAATTGCTGTTGATCAATGGTGTTTTCATGTTCGTAAAAGCTGGTGTTTTTGATGAAGCTATTTTTTGACTTTTAGCTTGCACAATCTGTTGTTTTTGAGTATATTCAACAAGTTTCACTTGAGCTGTAGCATATACAGGAGTATCTTTCGGAACCTGTTGAAGAAATTGAACAGCAGTTTTGAAATCTCCCTCTGCTGCTTTGTTGTAAGCTTTTTGTAAGAAGTAAGCTGCTCTGACACTCTTTTTGTGGTTATACTCAGCCAACTTTTGTTGAACAATTGCCCCTGCGGAGCTTTCTTCAGGAATTTGACTCAGATAATCTAAAGCGCTGCTGAAATCTTTTAATGATGCTTTTTCATAAGCCTTGGTTAATAAATCCTTAGTTTGTGCTTCAATATTGACTTGTGCTTGTTGAACTAATTTATCTGTTTTTGTTTGCCAATATAAAATATCAGGAAGTTGAGAGGTTGCACGCAATACATCTGACCAACGATTCTCTTGAAAGGCTTTTTCTGCGGCTTCGTATTGTTTAGCAGCATTTTGCCATTGCTTTTGCCATTCTTCAATACTGGCTTGTGCGTCAGGATAGACATTACTATTGGAGGGAATTGATTTGGCTAGAGCAATTGCTCCGTCCAAATCTCCTGCTTGATATTCTTCAGTTGCTTTATATAATGCTTCTTTTTCTGAATAGGTTGGAGTGTTATGTATGATAAAGTAAGTTCCAAATCCCATGAACAAAGAATTAGCAACCAACCCCACTTTCATTCCTGTCAAGAGTGGAGAATAGTTTGAAGATGTTGGATGTTTAGGGTTAGTATTTAACTTACTTTGTGGCTGATTTTTTTCAGAGTCCTCTGAAGAAACGGTAAAATCGACATCTACAATGTACGAGTATTGAGTTTCCAACGGCATTTGCTGAAGCGCCCGTAATGCAACACGAGCAGATTGGAATCGATCTTCGTAGTTGTAACGAATCATTTGGGTGATAATGGCAGCCAAATAATCGCTCACTGGTGTGCTTGGAGAACGCCACAGAATCTCATTAGTTTGGGGATCTACTTTCAGTTGCAGCGGTGTCACCCCAGTCAAAGCCTGAATGGCAATCATTCCTAAAGCATAAATATCGCTATTAGGTTGTGTTAGACCAATAAATTGCTCTGGTGGTATATAACCCAGTGAACTGACGGGAATGCTATCTAAAGGTAATATCTCATCAATGATTTCAAAATCGATTGATTGAATTGAACCAAAATCAATGAGAACTAACTTGTTATCACAAGCACGTCTGATTAAGTTTTCTGGCTTTATATCACAGTGAATAACACCTTGAGAGTGAACAAAGTCTAAAATTGATAGAACATCTTGTAAAAAGTTGATAACTTCACTTTCACTCCAGAAATGACCTAAATTGAGATTGATAGGAAGTTCCGCTGTGAGTGCGTGTCCTTCTACAAACTCTTGCACTAAGTAGAATCGTTCATGTTCTTCAAAGCACGATATCAGTTGAGGAATTTGCTTATGGTGTCCCAATTGTCTGAGTGTTTCGGTTTCTGTAAGAAATCTTAACCTCAGAGTTTGTAAGTAGCTTGGTTGGGAACTGATAACCTTGAGCTGTTTAATAACATATTTGGGATTCTCTGGATTCTCAATGTCTACAGCGACGTATGTTTCGCCAAACACCCCTGCACCCAGGGCTTGGACGACTTGGTAACGTCCTTGTAGTACTTTACCGATCATGTGGTTAGTCATGAGCTAGTTACTTAGTCACTGCTTATATAGGTTTTCTAACATTGCCTCCTATTTCCGGAACCCTGATTCAATTAAATGAAAGGAGCGCTGAATATAGCCCTGAGTGGTTAAATAGGAGTTCGGTTTTTCTAAGTGTAGTTACGTAATATTGTTTTTAAAAGGTTATTTTAAAAACAATAAATATCAGATTAGCTTAAAATATGAAATAGCGCCAGTGCTGTCAAGCACTGGCAATATTACTACTCTGCTGTGTGTGCCAGTTGATGTATCTGGTCTAAGCAGTATTCCTACTGTAAAGATTTATTGTCAATGCCGCAACGGCTTGTGTCCTTGTTCCGGCAGCGTGGCAACAAAGAAAATTTTCTCTTCCCCTTACACCCTTACACCCCTACACCCCTACACCCCTTTATTGTCAAGTTCCTCTTCCTCTACTTCAGAACTTCCTTGTAACGGCTGCACGATTCGTTGTATTGCCTGCTGAATAAAAATCTTAATAAACTCATCGCGGCGATTGAGTTGAAACTGTCGCTGGACAACTTCCGTTATTCCTCCGTCACCCCAATCTTGGTCCTGACGAAAATACTCAATAAAACTCTTCCCAGCAATTCGCGTCAAATAAGCGGCTGTCACGCCTTGAATTGCTCTACCAACAATAAAAGTAGCGACATTAAGCTGCAAGGCGGTAGTAAGTAACTGTAATGCTCCCTTGACTATACCTAAACTAGCAAGAGTTTTTGCCAAAGACAGCGCCAATTCCTTTGCATTCTCCATATTTAATTCACAGCCGTAAACTCTGCCAATTTCCACCACCATTTGAGCATTGACAGCTGCTGTTGCTAGCAAATCAACCACTGGTAGAGGCGTTACCGAAACCACACCAGCACCAATCCACTGAAACCGATCCACAATTTTGTCAGCTTGACGACGACGCTGAGTATCAATGAGTTTCCGCGCTGACTCTCCCAGTCGTACGGATTGTAAGAGGATGTTATCTGCTACTAAGTCTTCACCCTCTGCCCGTAAAATCGCTGCCATTCGCCGGACTAAAGGTAAGATATCAGGCTCAGGTTGGAAAATTCCCGCATTTTCTAGTTCTGCAGATTGGGGATTTGCGGCGATCGCCACTACATCACTCGGTGCAATAAATCCCCGCACTCGTTGACGCAACCTCGCCAAAATCGCTTCTTTGTCCTCGTCTGTATACAAATCGCTTTTATTGAGGACAAGCACAGAGCGTTTACCAATTTGAGCCAATGCTCGTAACGGCTCAAATTCTGACATCCGTATGTCATTATCCACCACAAACAACAGTAAATTTGCGTCTGTCGCCACCTCTCGCGCAAGTTGTTCCCTTTCGGTTCCCGCCACCCCTGCTTCTAAAATACCTGGTGTATCCGTGATTAAAATCCTGCGTTCTAATCCCTTCAACCTCAGACAATAAGTTTCTCCAACCTGAGTCGTTCCCATTGCTGCATCAACCTTGCCAATCACACGTCCCATCACCGCATTCACCAGGGAGGTTTTACCAGCACTCCCAGTTCCAAACACGACAACTTGAATCTCGCCGCGAGCCAAATTAGTCTCAATCTCCCGCGACTTACTCAGTAAAGCTTGGCGTGTCACTTCATCTTGAATTTGCGCAACTTGTTGCTTGACAGCTTCTAAAGTAGAAGACGCAGCCTCAGATTTCGCAGCAGGAACTTGTACACTTGGGCGTTCTCTGCGCTGACGCCGTTGATTCTCACCTCGCCGAATCACCAACACAGAATAGATAAACGCCGCGATTAAGGCTCCTATCAGGACAATCAGCAAAAACAACAGCAGATTACCCAGCAATGGCGCAGAATAGGAAAATTGCCAGTAAAGCCGACTGAAAGAATCAATCAGCCACAGACTCAGTCCGAGAATGACGATGAGACCAACGAGCAGCGTGATAATACGTGACAGAGGCATGGTTGGTAAGAAAAGCGTGGATAAGTAGCCAGATGCTTCTCATGTTAATGGTTTCAGTGTTTTTCGCCACAGTGTTTAGAAAGTTATTTTGTTGAATTCAAAACCGATTTTGTATAAAATTTAGCGTATATAAATTTGATAAAATTCCTTTTTTATTAACGAAAAGCTTTATTTGTAAAACTTAAGCAGCAAGTACCACCATGATTTGGGTAGTTAAATTTTGTATGACTCTGACTGGGATATAACGAGTGTTCCACCAACTTAGTATTCGACAAAAAATTATCTGTGGGTATGTTATTTCCTTTGGGATTGCTGTTGTGGGAACAACGGTGGGGTTGGTGATAGGCGATCGCTACTTCCAACATGCTAGACAACAGATAATAATGGCAGAGCAGGAAGGATCTTTATTGAATAAATTGCAAATATTGTTGTTGGAAATCGACACTAATCAGCAAGAACAAGTATTTTTTTTAGAGCAAAAAGCTGTACAACAGAAACATGATGAGATTGAAGCATCTCTTAAGGAAACTGAAACGTTGTTGAATGAGTTGCGAGAATTTAGCAAAACTAACTCGCAAGGGGATTTGCAAGCTTTGCTCAATAAGTATGACAGCGTACTGACAGAGTATATTCGGCAACTGCGAGTCCTGCTACAGCAAATTTCCTCCCTTAGCCCCAATTCACAGAAAGTTTTAAAAGCAAGGGAACTTATCTGGCAATTTAATCAAATTAAAGCAACACTGAAGTTTTATCAATTTACCCACGAGTTAAACAACTTTGCCATATTAGTTCGCCAGCGTCAGGACAAAGCTGATGTCGTTTCAAGTGATACATATATACTAAAAGGGCTAATTATTATCTGTAGTATGTTGCTGTCAACAGTACTGGCGACTATTTTTGCCTTATATACAAGTCGTGCGATCGCTCGTCCCCTGAAAGCTGCAACACACATTGCTCAACGCGTTACCCAAGAAGCCAATTTTGATCTACAAGCGCCTGTGACAACAAAAGATGAAGTGGGCGAGTTAGCCACCTCAGTAAACCAACTTATCCAACAAGTCAAGCAACTTTTAGAAGAACAAAAATCTGAAACTCAAGCGCGACTAATTCATAGCGAAAAAATGAGCAGTTTGGGCAAAATGTTGGCTGGTGTCGCTCATGAAATCGTCAATCCCGTGAATTTTATCTCTGGTAATCTTGTACACGCGAAAAACTACATTGATGATCTTTTAGCGCTACTGCAAACATACGAAGTTGAAGTTCCTAACTCCCCCACCGCCGTAGAAGTATTAGCAGAGGACATAGATTTAGAATTTCTCAAAGCTGACTTGCCAAAACTCCTAAATTCAGTAGAATTTGGGGCTGAACGCATCCGCGAAATTTCCCGAAGTTTGAAAGATTTTTGCCGTCTGGATGAAAGAGAAGTCCAGTTAGTAGATATACACGTATGTATCAACAGTACGCTGTTAATTCTACAAAACCGCTTAAAAACCGGGATCAACGTTATTTGCCACTATGGTGATGTTCCACCGATTCCAGGCTATACAGGACTACTGTATCAAGTGTTCATGAATCTTTTGAGTAATGCGATTGATGCTGTAGAGGAAAAGTCTGCTCTCAATCGGAGGTTTTGTCGTGCAATTACCATAAGTACCGAACGTTGCGACAACAATTGGGTGAAGATAACAATTGCAGACAATGGTTCAGGTATTGCACCCCAAAACCAGGATAAAATATTTGAAATGTTTTTTACGACTAAACCGCGAGGTCTTGGCACTGGATTGGGTTTATCAATTAGCTATCAGATTATTGTTGAAAAGCATCTGGGCAAAATGACTTTTAAGTCTGAGTTGAATAAAGGTACAGAGTTCAGCATTTTTCTACCTATTGATAGAAGTTAACACCGCTGTTGGGCTTACAAGCTTGAGAGAGAAAAAGCTTATTTTTTACTAAATACTTCGGAATAAGTCGTCGCTGGTGTGTCAGAATTTGGTTTTGTTAGGATGAGTACACAGGGAGAAAAATTTTATGGGACTTTTTGACCAAATTATCGGTGCAATTGGCAATTCTAGCCAGCAAGGCAATATGGGTCAGATTGGGAATATCCTCAACACCGTGCAGCAATTAAGCAATAATGCTGGTACAGATCCCTCTACAATGCAATCCGTTTTGGGTATTGTTGGTGGTCAGGTGCGTTCAGCGTTACAACAGAAACGAGATACAGAAGGTCCAGAAGCCGCCCAAGAGGTCGTGAATGAGTTTGGCGATACTTCCCCTAATCCTCAAGCTGTAGACTCTCTTTTTGCACCTTTTTTGCAACAGCAGTTGGCTAATACTGTTGCCCAGCGCACAGGGTTAGATTCAGGGTTAGTTCAACAATTACTACCAACTTTGGTTCCTTTGGTTCTGAATGTATTAAGAACTGGTGCAAGTTCTCAAAATCCTCAAGCAGGAGGAAATCCTGTGCTGAATTCTTTTCTCGATGCAGACGGCGATGGCGATGTTGATATTTCTGATATCATGCAAATGGCTAGCCGGTATCTGAATAGGTAATAGAGAAATGTGAATTTCTCATTGCTAAGAAGTAAGGTGGGCATTACTTATGCCCAACGCCAGATGCCTACGGAGGAGCCAGTACTGCGGGAGGGTTTCCCTCCGCAGGTATCTGGCGTTGGAAACCCTCCTGCAGCACTGGCTCCCCTACACTAATATTTCAGTCTTTTTCTGGTGGTAAATCTACACTATAAAGAGTTTTACCCTCCAAGTTCACCAATGCAACCGTCATCACCTCTGTATAACCATCAATTTTGACGGTACCAAAGAATTGGAAACCTTCACTCGGGGGTCGATTTGGTTTCAAATCTTCAGGTATACCTAGGAACTTCACCTGTGGACCAAAGGTATTGTCGAGTTTGTTTGGTCCAAATGTGCCAGAGTTGATAGGACCTGCAACAAACTCCCAGAAGGGTTTGAAGTCTTGAAACTGTGCTTTGTTGGGGTCGTAATAGTGTGCGGCGGCGTAATGTACGTCAGCAGTTAACCAGACAACATTCTTGATATTGCTTTGTTTGATGAACCGTAGTAAATCTGCAAGTTCTAGTTCCCGTCCTAAGGCTGGACCATCTCCGTTAGCAAAGTTTTCAAAGTTGGTGGAACCATCTGGAACGACTAACCCAATAGGCATATCACTTGCAATGACTTTCCATGTTGCTGTTGATTTGCGCAATTGGTTTTTCAACCAACGCACCTGTGCATTGCCTATAAATGGCGTTTCTGCACTTTGTTCTGTCTGACGATTAGTTGTGTTTGGTCCCCGGTAACTGCGTTCATCTAGCATGAAAATTTCTAAGTTAGGACCATGCTTAAAAGAACGGTAAATTCTGGTTGGATCATCAGCATTAATCTGAATTGGTACGTATTCTAAAAATGCTTGATTTGCCCGTTGTGATAGTAAAGATACGTCCTTGATTGTGTAGCGGTCATCATCTACAATCGTTTGTCCAGGATACCAGTTATTACGAGTCTCGTGGTCGTCCCATTGCGCTAGTATGGGTACTTCAGCATTAAAGCGACGGACGTTTTCATCCAATAAGTTATATATATAGTTACCACGAAATTCTGCTAGGGTTTCAGCAACTTTTGATTTTTCTGGTGTGGTGATATTTTTCCAGATACTACCGTCATCTAGCTTGACTTCCGCTTGAATCGGACCATCGGCATAAATATTATCACCAGAATGAATGAAAAAGTCTGGCTTGACATTCCGGATAGTTTCGTAAATCTTCATTCCACCAAAATCCGGATTAATACCCCATCCTTGACCAGCAGTATCCCCTGACCAAGCAAAGAATACATTTTGCCGATATGCAGCAGGAGTTCGGAAAGTACCCTGGACAGGGGCGCTGGAAATTTTTGTATCAGATAAATCCCGGAAAGTCACCCGGTAGAATATTTGCTGATCTGATGGTAAATCTTTGAGATAAACCCGTGCTGTATAATCGCTGGCATCTATTGCTGTCGGTCCAACAACACGCTGTGCGTCACGGAAAGATTCATCAGTTGCATATTCTACAATCATCCGGGCTGGGCGATCGCTCCGACTCCAAACAACAGCTCTATTACCATTGATGTCACCACTAGCCACTCCATAGGGTATGGAGGGACGTGCTTTATCAGGTGTGATGATAGCAGGTGCTTGAGCAAAACCTGTTGATTTTGATAAAAGATTTGTCGCAATAATTCCACCACTGGTGATGGCTGAAGTTAGCAAGAACTGACGACGGTTTATCTTGAGTGGAAAGTTAGATTTCATAAAATTAAGGATCGGTTAGAAGTGTTATGTGGAAGGGAACAGGAAACAGGGAACAGGGAACAGTTATCAAAATAAGCAGCTTTTTTGAGCTAATCACTGATAACTGATAACTGTTGAATACGCTTTGCTCCCAGGGTTAAAATTTTTCTGGAGCGCGGACTTCAAAAGATTATTGAAACCTAAATCATACAAATTCAGTATCGTTCTTTATAAATTTTTCTTGATTTTACTAATAATTTAAACTAGATTAAGGGTACGTTAACTTATCATTAATTCATTCTATTCATCTCGAATATAATTGCTTTATACTCACAATAATTCGATTGACAACACTTCGTCAATGCCGAAATTATTAAGTATTTCCTAGCTTCTCTGGCTTTGGAAATCCTAGAAATTATGAAGTGTGTACTCAAAAAGCTTTGAGAAAGCTTTTGCCTATTTTAGGCAATGCTCTAAACAGTTTGAAATTTTTTATGAATAACCGTTTCTTAACCTTTATTGCCTAGATATTTAACCTTATATTTTGATAGAATCAAATATCTATGAGCAAGCTTAAATATTCGTGAGAAACAAGATCCCTAACAACTTCTGCGAAGTCGGGGTTCTGTCGCTTTCAGACAACTGTTTTATTTTCACTTTTTTCACCAAGGTAAGCGGCTACCATCCCAGGAAAAAAACTGCCCGCTATCGCCATCCTGAAGCTGTTCGATGACAGCGAATAATTGATTAACTGTGCGTTCCACTGAAAACAATTTTTCAGGAGGTACATTTGCCTGAAATGGACGAGAAAGGCGTGTATCAGTTGTCCCAGGATGTAACATGACTATCACAGTCTTGGGACTCGTTCTTTTATACTCAATAGCTGCTGTTCGCATTAACATATTGAGTGCAGCTTTGGAGGCTCGATATCCATACCATCCTCCAAGTTGATTATCACCAATACTACCTACCTTGGCAGAAATACTGGCAAAAACACTGCGCTCATGATGACGGAATAAAGATAATAAGTGTTTGGCAAGCAGAATAGCCCCAATACTGTTGACTTGGAAGTAGTGCATCAAATATTCTGAATTGATACGTTTTAAACTTTTTTCTGGTTGCAAAGCACCCTCATGCAGCAATCCCACACAGTTAACAACTAAATGCAACTTGTTAACGACTGCACTTATCTTTTGAACAACATCAATAATCTGCGATTCATCAGTAATATCCATCGACAGACAAGTTAATTTGTCTGGATGTTCGCCTTCAAGAGCTAATAAATCAGCAGCAGACTCTGGCTGACGGTAAGTCGCATAGATTTTGGCAAACCTGTCATCTTGCAGTAGTTTTTGCACAAAACCCAAACCAATTCCTTGGCTTGCTCCTATGATGAATGCGTTAGCGTTGTTAAGTTCTTCGACAAAAGACATTTGTTTGCTTTAATTAAGAAAATATCAATCTTTTTAATATTAGGAATCATGAAGGTTGGGTTACTTCATCACAACAGGACAGCCCCGAATACGGTTCGGATAAGATCCCCCCGCCTGCGGCGACCCCCTTAAAAAGGGGGTAAATGGGTGAAATAGCCCCCCTTTTTAAGGGGGGTTGGGGGGATCTCCCTTGACATGAACAAGCTAACCGAACCATATTGAGACAGCCCCAACCCATAACTTGAGTTATTACGTGACTAACTAGAGACAGATTTCTTATTCATTTCCCACTCCTCTCTATGTTTTTTCAAATTGACAATATATTGCTTCATCATATGATCGCCAAAGAGATCAACGCGATCAAATAGACCTCCAGTTGTCAAAGAACCTGGGGCTATTTTTAACAAACTATCTAAATGTCCAGCTATCCTATCAAGCCATTTATCGGCAATACCTAAACCCTCGTCATGAAGAACACCATCTTTATCAAAATACTTCAAATGTCCAACGTGATAGTAGTCAATTATTGTGGAGGCATTAACTATACTCAACTTCTGAGTTCGGGGCAGATATTTAACTAAATTCGGGACTTTGACAGAAAGATCCGATTGACTCAGAGGAAGAAAAGGCACAATATCATTATTATTAGCAAAACGAAATGTCTGGTTTACAAACTTCTTGTTAAAAGCTTCAACAAAGTCTTCACTACCAACTTTAGGTTGTCCATAGTTATATAACCCGTTCGGGACAATGTTGAGTTCAAACAGACAATGAGCAGTAGCCATGACTGCTAAACCAGCTCCTAAACTATGCCCTGTAAACCACAGAGTTTTGTCTCCTTTATTTTTAATGTAAGGCTCTATTTTATCCCAAATTGACATCAGAGCGTAATATATTCCAAAATGTACGCCGTAACCTCCAGGTCCTTTAGTACGCTGTATGATTTGGGAATCTGTTAGCCAATCTATCCTTTCTTGAGAACCCCGAAAACCAATAATCACTACCTCTTGATTTTCTAGTACGATCGCTTGGGTATCTGTTAAACTCCAAGTATCACTGTCAAACCAATTTAGCTTTGTTTTATCTAGAGCCAGATCTGCAACATTAAATTTTGAAATCCAACGTGGTACATCTTTTTGAAGGTTTGGATTTAGTTGTGTCCCATTTTTATAAGCTAAGGAAGAAATCAGTCCCAAAGTGTAGGCATTATTTGGATGATAGCCAACTGCTTGTGGCTGAAAGTAAAAAGGATCATCCTGCAATGTCTCCATCACATTTTGCTGATTGGTGATAAGTTGTTTCAATTTATTAAACATGACAAATCCTTGAATGAGTTGCGTTTAACTTAGTATTCCCCTATACCTGCAACTCATAGGATTTGAGTTATAGACGTTGCCAGGTAGATTAGGACATGAACAAATGAGAAAATACGGACATCACGAGATTTTCAACCCTGTTCCCTGTTCCCTGTTCCCTGTTCCCTACCTCTACGAGTCAATCACCAAATAAAACCCGATTCCTATATTACTTACCAATACAAAACTTACTAAAAATCCGGTCGAGAACAGATTCTGTCACTTCTTCGCCTGTAATTTCCCCTAAAGCATGAATCGCATCTCGCAAGTCGATTGTCCAGAAATCAAGAGGTAACTGCTGGGCAATTGTCGCCTGGACTTGTTCTAGGGATGTTTTTGCTTTTATCAATGCGGCTGCTTGTCTTTGGTTAATTGCTAAATCTAAGTCTGCGGCTTGGACTTTGCCTGATTTGACTTGTTCTAAGATTGCAGTTTCTAAAGCGTCAATACCTTGGTTTTGAGCAGCGGCTGTTTTGACAACATGGTTGATACTTGTTGGATATTGCACCTTTTCTGGAGATGCTAAGTCAACTTTATTAATCACCAAAATTAAGGGACGATGTTGCACTTGAGAGTAGATTTCTTGGTCTAGTGCTGTCCAACCTGCTGTGGCGTCAATGGTCAAAAGCACTAAGTCGGCTGCACTAGCTGCACGGCGCGATCGCTCAACCCCTATCTTTTCTACTTGGTCTTGTGTTTCCCGAATTCCCGCAGTATCCAATACCTGCACGGGAATTGGGCCGACAACTAACTGCGATTCCACCACATCGCGGGTTGTCCCAGGCAAATCGGTGACAATGGCTCTATCGCTTCTACTCCAAGCATTCAACAAACTCGATTTTCCGACATTCGGACGCCCGACGATCGCCACTTTTAACCCTGTCCGCAGCAATTCTCCTTTATCCGCAGTTGCAAGAATCTGGGAAATTTCTGCTGAGATTCTCTCAATTTCTGATATGATCACTTTATCATCCAGCGGAGCTAAGTCTTCCTCAAAATCTATCCTCGCTTCAATTTCTGCCAAGATATCTAAGGCGATCGCCCGTAGCTGACGAATCGGAGAAGCTAATTTCCCTTGCAAACCAGCGAGTGCTGTTTGTGCAGCTTGAGGCGATCGCGCTCCTACCAAATCCGCAATACTTTCTGCTTGAGTTAAATCTAGTCGTCCATTCAAAAACGCCCGCAAAGTAAATTCTCCTGGTTGTGCCAGTCTTGCACCATGTTCCAAACACAGTTGCAAAACTTCTTGCACCACCATAATTCCTCCGTGACACTGGAACTCCACCACATCTTCACGCGTGTAAGAACGGGGTGCTTTCATAATCAGCAAAAGTGCTTCATCCACCAATTGCTGCGTTTGGGGATGGCGGATGTAACCGTAAAGAATGCGGTGACTTTCCCAAACTTGATGCCCTGGTGCACAGAAAAGAGTTTGGGCGATGTGGATTGCTTGTGAACCAGAAACGCGGACAATCCCAACACTACCCTGCTGGGGAACAACAGCAGTGGCGATCGCAGCAATGGTTCCAGTAGTAGCAAAAATTTCTGACATTTGCGCCCTTTTTACCAAGACATTCAATTCTTTCTCGATTGTAGAGACTCTCAGGACTTACGCACTCAAAACCCGAAACCTCGATCCCCCCTTGTCCTCCTTTTTAAGAGTGGAATCTTAAAAGCCCCCTTTTTAAGGGGGTTGGGGGATCTCTTCTGCGTAAGTTCTATCTTTTTTACCCCCTTTTTAAGGGGGGGATCTTAAAAGCCCCCTTTTTAAGGGGGTTGGGGGATCTCTTCTGCGAAGCACGGCTGTCTGAACCCCACCCCGGTTTTGTCTTGCGCCAAAACCTCCCCTCCCCTTGCTAAGGGGAGGGGATTGAGGGGTGGGGTTCAGACATCGCGAAACTCATAACTAATTAACCGAATCTGATATAAATCCCCCCAAGATCCCCCCAACCCCCTTAAAAAGGGGGCTAATAACCCTCTTTTACCCCCTTTTTAAGGGGGTCGCCGCAGGCGGGGGGATCTTAACCGAACTGTATTGCTAAGTGGCTTTGGAGGGAAATCCTACCAAGAGCGCTGGCTCGTCAATCATAACTAATTAACCGAATCTGATATAAATCCTCCCAACCCACGCCAGTCGATCATGGAGGAAACCGCCAAGATCCCCCCAACCCCCCTTAAAAAGGGGGGCTAATAACCCTCTTTTACCCCCTTTTTAAGGGGGTCGCCGCAGGCGGGGGGATCTTATATTGGAAAGTGGCACCAGAGGGAAACTGCCAAGATCCCCCCAACCCACGCCAGTCGATCATGGGGGAAACTGCCAAGATCCCCCCAACCCCCCTTAAAAAGGGGGGCTTTTAACCGTTCGTACTTCATCCCCTCTTTATCCAACACCAGAAAAAGATTGTATAATTACCTAAAACACCCGGAAAATAAAGTGCGGGATTTGTATGACATCATAACAGCACTTTATCAATGCGTGATTTATGCCACCACAAGATTACTCAGGGCAAAATCTTAGAGGGCGATCGTTTAAAAATCAAAACCTTGAAGGGGCGAACTTTAGCGGTGCAGATATCCGAAGCGCTGATTTTAGCGGTGCTAACCTCACAGGTGCTAACTTTAGTCATGCCAAAGCGGGACTGCAAAAGCGTTGGGCTATTTTTCTGGTTGTTATTTCGTGGTTGCTGTCGGGAATATCAGGAGTTTTCTCTAGTCTTGCTGGCGTTTTTGTGGTGAGCATACTATCTTACTCAAGTGAAGACCATTTAGAGCAAATAAGTTATCAAATCGCGAACTTGGGTGTTATTATTCTTATTGTTATATTCTTTTTCGTCACAATTCGCCAAGGAATACAAGCGGGCTTCGCCGCCTTAGCTGTAGCCGGAGCCGGAGCCTTAGCCGGAGCCGGAGCCTTAGCCGTAGCCTTCGCCGGAACCTTCGCCTTAGTCGGAGCCATAGCCGTAGCCTTAGCCGGAGCCGGAGCCTTAGCCGTAGCCGTAGCCGTAGCCGTAGCCGTAGCCGTAGCCGGAGTCGTAGCCGTAGCCGGAGTCGTAGCCGGAACCGTAGCCTTCTCCGGAGCCTTCGCCTTCACCTTAGCCGGAGCCGGAGCCGTAGCCTTAGCCGGAGCCGTAACCTTAGCCGTAGCTGTAGCGGTAACGTTACTTAACATCTATATCGGTTGGCGAGCAATCAAGGGAGATGAAAAGCAGGCTTTGATTCGGAACATCGCTGTTGCTTTTGCCGCTTTTTGCGGTACAAGTTTTCGCAAAGCCGACTTAACTGATACTAATTTTACAGGAGCTACGCTCAAAAGTACAGATTTTAGAAAAGCTATTTTGACTCGTACGTGTTTCCGCAGAACTAAAAAACTTGAGTTTGTTCGTCCTGGGACAACTTACCTTCAGAAAGTACATGTGCGTGAGGTACTTGTTACTGCATTGGGAAAAGATAAAATTTTTGATCGTGCAGACCTGCGAGGGGTCAACTTTACAGGGGCTAACTTAGTAGATGCTAGCTTTATTGGCACAAACTTAAGCAAAGCTAATTTGCAAGATGCGGATTTATCCAGAGCAAAGTTAATACAAGCACAGTTAGACGGAACTGATTTTACAGGCGCGACTCTTACTGGTGCATACATCAAAGATTGGGGCATTACCAGCGACACAAAATTTGACGGAGTGCGGTGCGAATACGTTTATATGCGCCAACCCACAAAAGAAGATCCTGATCCTTTTCGTAAACCGGATAACAGAGAAGAGATTTTTGGGGATGGGGAATTTGGTGATTTTATCAAACCTATTGTTGACACCCTCGACCTCTATCATAACCAAGGTGTTGACCCGCGTGCGATTGCGATTTCATTCAAGGAGTTAGCAGAGAATCATCCTGATGCTGAATTAGAAATTGTGGCAACGGAAAAGCGGGGTGAAGATAAATTTTTACTTCGTGCTAAAACTGCAGAGAATGTTGATAAGTCTCAACTCAGTGCTGAATATTTTGAAACTTATAATCAATTAAAAGCATTAGCAGAGCAAGAAATACAAAAATTGATAGCAGAAAAAGATGACAGAATTCATAGTTTAGAAATTATGGTAGGAACGGCACTACAACGCCCCAGTTTTTATACTCAAACTTATCATAACCAAGGAAACACTGCGTTTAATGACTACTCGTCAGCTGATTCTACTCCAAAAACTAACACCCCTGTTAAAACAATCCTGATTCTGGCATCTAACCCAAAAAACACATCGTCTTTACGGTTAAACGAAGAGATTCGAGAAATTGACGCGGGATTACAAAGAGCTAAAAAACGTGAACAGTTTAATCTACAACAACGGTGGGCTGTACGTACTCAAGATGTTTACCAAGCACTACTTGATTTTAAACCGCAACTCGTTCACTTTAGCGGTCACGGTTCAGGAGATGATGGTTTAGTACTAGAAGATGAAACTGGAAACGTGCGGTTAGTAGATACCGTTGCACTAACTGAACTGTTCAAGTTGTTTGCCAGTGACATTGAGTGTGTTGTCCTCAACGCTTGTTACTCGGAAGTTCAAGCGAGTGCGATCGCCACTCACATCCCGTATGTTATTGCTATGAACAAAGCGATTGGCGATAAAGCTGCAATTAAATTTGCAACAGGCTTTTACAATGCGCTATGTGCAGGGGAATCTGTTGAGTTTGCTTATAAGTTGGGATGTAATGTTATTCAATTGGATGGGATTGCTGAACATTTAACTCCTGTCTTGAAAAAGCGTGCAAGGGTGTAATATCATTCGGACTTACGCGGAAGAGATCCCCCAACCCCCTTAAAAAGGGGGCTTTTAAGATTCACGCCTTTTTAAGGACGGCGATCGCTCAAAACCTCACCCTCGCTTTTAGCTGCGCTAAAATCTTTCCCTCTCCTTAGCAAGGAGAGGGATGCCCGATAGGGCAGGGTGAGGTTTTGCGCGAATGAGTGGGTAATTCAAGAACTTGTGTGTACACCGTAGCCTTTTAAGGAGGGCGATCGCTCAAAACCTCACCCTCGCTTTTAGCTGCGCTAGAATCTTTCCCTCT
>NZ_JCACKO010000007.1:0-81334 GCF_059505445.1 Brasilonema angustatum
TCGGCGATGTCTTTGACGTAGGGTTTGGCTGCATCGCCCAAATTCCCCAAAGCTTCTGCTACAGCGGAACGAACAGAAGAGTCAACGGTTTTATCTTTGAGGATGTCGGCGATGTCTTTGACGTAGGGTTTGGCTGCATCCCCCAATTTCCCCAAAGCTTCTGCTGCAGTGGAACGAACAGAAGAGTCAACGGTTTTATCTTTGAGGAAGTCGAGGATGTCTTTGACGTAGGGTTTGGCAGCTTCCCCGAAATTCCCCAAAGCTTGTGCTGCAGTGGAACGAACAGAAGAGTCAACGGTTTTATCTTTGAGGATGTCGGCGATGTCTTTGACGTAGGGTTTGGCTGCATCCCCCAATTTCCCCAAAGCTTGTGCTGCAGTGGAATGAACAGAAGAGTCAACGGTTTTATCTTTGAGGAGATCGACAGCAATTTTCCCAACATCCTCCGGTTTCTTCCCCGCCATAGATTTCCAGTCTTGCAGTTCATATTCACCTAATTTGTCCAAAGCCAATGCTTTCACCTTGGGGTAGCTGTCATCAAGCGCAGCCATAATACCGTCAATCTCCCAGCCTTGCGGCTTGGGCTTGGGTTCTTCTTGGGCACTCACCCAAGAAAGGGAGAAGAAAAGAATCAATAAAAAGGTGAAAAGAAAAAGCAGAACGGGGGAAGGCTTGCGGGTTGTGCGGGGAGTTGTCAGCATGGAGGACACCGCGCAGTGAGGGCACAGATCCCCGACAACTTTTAAGGGAGTCGGGGATCTTGTTGATAATAAAATTATATTCGGTGTCAATTCGATTTTTATTTGTGAGCTACGACAACGTCTGTAAAATCTTAGCTGAAAAATACCCAACCGATTTTGCGCGTTGGTTGCTAGCGGTTGAACCCCGAACCATCGAAGTTTTAAAAACAGAATTGAGCATTGAACCAATTCGCGCTGATTCCTTGACATTTCTGCAAACAGAAAACCGCATTTTACACATTGAATTTCAAACCATAACAAGATCTAAAACACCGATTTCTTTTCGGATGTTGGATTATTCTGTCAGATTGATACGTCAGTATAAAGTCCCTGTAACCCAAGTCGTCATTTTTTTACAACAAACAAATGACGAAATTGCCTTCACCGAAGAATATCTCAGTGAAACGACAACTCATCGCTATCGCGTTTTGCAGATGTGGGAACAAGATTCAGTGCAATTTCTCAATAATCCTGCACTCTTACCGTTAGCACCCTTAACGCAAACAAACTCACCCCAAGCATTATTATCCCAGGTTGCCCAGAGCGTTGCTAGAATTTCGGATAAGGAGACAAGGCAGAATATTGCAGCTTACACAGAAATATTAGCGGGTTTGAAATTTGAGAAAAACTTGATTCGTCAATTTTTGAGCGAGGATATTATGCAAGAGTCAGTCATTTATCAGGATATTTTCCAGAAGGGAGAACAGAAGGGAGAACTTAGATTCTGTCTGTCTTTACTTAATGAACGCTTTGGTGAAATTGATTCGTCAATTCTTGAGCGAGTTCAAGTTTTCAACAAAGAACAGTTAGAAGCTTTAGGTAGAGCGCTTTTTAGAATGTCATCAATAGCTGATTTAGTGACTTGGTTAGACGAGCACGAAAGCAATTAAGTAAGTGGGTTTTTAGCTTGTTTATCTCAAGGCAGATCCCCCCAACCCCCCTTAAAAAGGGGGGCTATTTTGCCCATTTACTTAAAAAGGGGGGCTGTTTTGCCCATTTACCCCCTTTTTAAGGGGGTCGCCGTAGGCGGGGGGATCTTATCCGAACTGTATGGGGCTATTTTTGCCGATTTACTTAAAAAGGGGGGCTATTTTGCCCATTTACCCCCTTTTTAAGGGGGTCGCCGTAGGCGGGGGGATCTTATCCGAACTGTATTACGAGATGACATTGTGGTGCTTCAACCTCAGAACACGAAACTCCGATCTCAGAAGCTCAAACTTCACCCCTCACAACACGGAATTTTGACCTCAGAAGCTCAAACTTCACCTTCACAAGCTCAACAACCGCCTAGGGTTTGAAACCCCAGGCTCATAGCGAAAGTCGTCTAAAGACGACTGGTAAATGGTTTGAGTCCATTTTAATGGACTTGAGCTAAAAGCCTGTGAAATTGATTTCCGGGCGGGCGAGGGTGTTCCTCTAAGCGGCTTCTCCTCCCACCACCACATCACGTATCCTTAAACTAGGACCACCGCAACCTACAGGCAAACCATTTTGTCCACCTTTACCGCAACCGCCGGACTCATCCCAGTAAAAGTCATCGCCGATCGCCTCAATATCTGCTAAAGTTTGAAAAACATTCCCTGAAAGCGTCACATCCTTGACAGGTTCAGCAATTTTACCGTTTCTAATCATCCACGCTTCCCCAGCGCTAAAGGTGAACATTTCCCCATTCGTCATTCCACCCAACCAGTTACGGGCGTAAACTCCTTCTTTTATACCGTTGAATAAGTCCACAACAGGTGTTTTTCCCGGTTTAATCCAGGTATTTGTCATCCGTACAATCGGAGGATAGTGATAACTAAGACAGCGTGCATTACCCGTTGGCGCTTCGTCCAATTTGCCAGCCGTTTCGCGGGAATGTAAACGTCCTGTCAAAATCCCATTTTCTATAAGTTGAGTTGTGGTTGCAGGTGTGCCTTCATCGTCGTAAAAATAGCTACCTCGATGTCCTTGGGGCGCTGCACCATCAAAAATCTGCAATTCTTCTGGTCCAAACCGCCGCCCAATCGTCATCACTTCCAACAAATCTGGGTTTTCGTACGCCATATCTGCTTCGGAAAGATGCCCAAAGGCTTCGTGAACAAATAACCCAGAAAGAATTGGATCTATCACCACAGTATAAGTATTACCTTTGACAGATGGCAGATATAAAGCTGCAACTGCTCTTTGTGCAGCTTCTTTGACTTGTTCATCCAAAGCCGTCAAATCTTCAAAAGCTTTGCGTGAACCAGTTGTTTCTCTTCCTGTTTGCACAGTTTCGCCGTTTCTGGCTGTGGCGGCGAAGCGCATTTCCATATCTACCCAAGATTGCTCAATCAAAGTCCCTTCACTGGTGGCGAGGATAACTCTTTGGGCGCTGTCTCCATAACGAACAGAGGTGGTGGTAATCCGGCTGTCAACGCTTTTGAGTAATTCCGTGTAGCGATCGCACAATTCTTTTTTCTTTTTCAACGAGATTTGCCGGGGATCGCTTCCAGTTAATGGCATAGTGCACACTGCTTGCACAATGTCAATGGGAGCTAAGATAGTTTCTTCTTCACCAACGATTTTGGCGGCGGTAATGGCTTCTTCAATGCGATCGCTAATTGTCGCCAGTTGGTTAAAGCTGCTAAACCCCCATCCACCTTTGTGACAGGCGCGAATCTGTCCGCCAATGGAAATACCTTCACTAAGGGTTTCTACCTTGTCGCCACGTAAGAAAATATCCGTTCCTTCAGCTTCTTCAAGACGAATCATCAAATAATCTACACGGGATGAGTAGCGCTTGAGTAAGTCAGAAAGTAAGTTTTGAGCGTCAGCAAGTAAAGTCGGCATTTGTCGGACAACAACAATCAGGAACTGCCTTTATTGTGCAATTATGCCAGTATGACTTGCCACTGAATCAGGGAATTCTTTTTATATGACACGTTTGTAGAGCTATCAAGGTAAAATGTTAATCCACGAGTCAAATGTTGCAATAGGTAGGCAAAGGTGTAATGGATGCCCCTCGAACATGAATTACCAAACCGCTTGCAAATTTTTGATTGACCAAACACTTTATAACGAGGAAAACCCTGATGCCTTGTTGATACGTCTACAGCGGGGACAATCACCAATACCAGGTCAGATTACCTCGATTTTGTTGGCATTGAAAGTGGTGTTTGAAGGTGTAAAAGATACTGCTGTTGTAGACAAAAAATTAGCTTATGCCTTGTATCTATTGAGCATAAGGACTCAACAACTTTTTGCCGCAGGGCGCAAGGCGGGCGTTCAATGGTCGCCCTTACTACTGCAAGATTTGCTGAGAATCGCGACTGCAACTGAGTCTATCTTTTCTGGTGAGTGGCAAAATTTACATTAAGACTTATGAGTTGTCAGCCTCTCACCCTCTTTAGAAAGCGCAAGCTACGTATAAAATAAACACAATCATCCTCTTGCCTTATCACCTCAGCTTTCGCTGCCTTCTGCTGGATTTTGGTTTGTGGTTTTCTTGAAAAAGAAAAATTCAAGAATAGAAAAATTAGTTATTCAACATTACGCGTGTTTGAGTTGAGATGTTTTGAGTTGTTAGTTAAGTTTTTTCCCCTTTGCGAAAAAAAAACCAAAGTCACTCGTTTCATAATCCAATGTAGACCGACAAGTATGCCAAAGGTAATAGCAATAATCACTAGGGGCTGTTTACCAAGAATGTCCTCTACACCTTTAGTGAGTACCTCATCCGGTTGAGTGACAAAATCCCAGCTGTTAAAACGTAAGAAACGTCCCCAATAAACACCCACTGCACACAGAGCATGGGTAATTAACTCAACCCACAAGATCCATTTGCTCTTACCAATGCGATGTAAATAATAACCTAAATTAATTAAAGATATAACGTAAGCTTCAAATCCAGCTAAAATAACTAGCAAGTACAACGGGATGAGTATCAGGGTTATGATCCATACAGACTGAATTCTACGAATATCATCTATAAGATGAATGATATCAGTCAGCAGGTAAGGTGCATTTGGTAGAAAACTATAGAAAACTATAAATCCCAACCACCAAACCCAAGATCGCCCGCGCCCATTGCGAAACAACCAAACACTCAAAGCCAAAGGTATAAAAGCCAGAAATAGGTTCCAACTCATCCAACTTATATTGATTTGCAGAACTTTTATGACTTTGGCTATCAATTCAGTCAGTTCCCCTTTCATAGCTACTTCCTTGAAGACGTGTAAATGATTCCGATTTCTCCGTATGGTTATAAGCTAGCTGATTGATTGTCAAAACTGCATTTCGTGGTAAAAATGGCTACAGGCTTAACAATCAATCAAGCGGGCTAATTCACTAGTATAGCCAATGCGTAAATCAGAGCCACTTTACCATGAACAAGTTTTTCATCACCGAATGTGCGGCACACGGCGGGTCTTGCATGCGCGGCTTCGGGTAAATTCATTGGATTCCCCGTGATGCAAGAATCCCCCGGCTAAAAGCCGTGGGGAATGTCAACTCATTTTGATTCGCTACTACAGTACTTGTTAAGCTCAGATGCCAGAGTATCAGACTGTTTCGCAGCATTTGTGGCTGCTGTTAGTGCTGTATCGATTTCTCCTCTTGCCTTTTGAATTTTGACCCTACCCTCTGATGAGGGTTGAGCTGTCTTAGCTGAACCAAGAGCCTTACCTGCTGTAGCAATTGATTGACTAAAAGTCTCAAACACCTTGACAAAACTGCTCTGAAATTGCTGAAGCTTGGGGTCTTTTAAATTTAGCTCCTTGATTTCTTTGGTCACAGCTTCCAAATCCTTGGATAGTTGCAAGCTGGTTGTCACCTGCTGACCTTTATTTTTATCAATCAGGTCACTTCCTTTGTTAATGAGGCTAACCAGTCGCTCACATTGGGAGGCTTTGCTCTCACTGCACGCAGTCACTAACAAAGCGATACTCAAGCTAATAGGAATAATAACGGTATATCTACGCCAAACAGACATTAACACCTTACCACCAATAAAACCGAAACAATAGTAACCTAATGATTCAGTCATTTTTGCTGATATTTGGATAATTCACCTGATCTTAAGTGTACGTAAGCAAAGTGCAGGTTTACCTAGTTACACCTTTGTGATATCAAAACGGATGCAGTATCAACCTGTAGTTACTGTTATGTAAAGCTCTTTCTAGTCCGAGTCACTCCAAGCTGCCGTGTATACACATAAGGCAAAAGATTCAGAACAGAAGTGACGAAATATACTATAAACTTTTCTCATATCCCCAGGTAGGGGATTGCATTTTGATGTAGAAAAACTCTCTACTAATGATAGAGAAATTGCTAATATTGACTGCCAATGAAAAAAATTTCTGCAATGGTGTTAGCACTGAGCTTTTCAGTGGTCGCTTGCAGTACACCAGGGAATCAAACAGTATCTCCTACTCCAGAAGCAACAGCTACTCCTGCTCAGGCTAGAGACCAAAAAGCTCAAAATAAGCCTTTAGTTGTCACCACTGTAGCACCATTAACGAATATTGTCAGTAATATTGCAGGGGAGCGTGTCCAAGTAACAGGCATTATTCCTGAAGGTACTGACTCACACACCTTTGAGCCTCGTCCTTCGGATGCTGATTTGCTCTCCAAAGCTAAGTTAATCATCGTCAATGGGTTGCATTTGGAAAGTCCGACAGAAAAATTGGCAAAAGCTTCTAAGCCGAAAGAAACTAATATTTACGAACTTGGCAGTAATACTATTACCCAAGGTCAGTGGATTTACGACTTCAGCTTTCCCAAAGAAAAAGGTGATCCCAATCCCCACTTGTGGGTGAATCCCAAATACGCTGAAGCCTACGCCAAATTAGCTGCCCAACAGTTAACTCAGTTAGATCCGGCTGGCAAGGATTACTACGCTACTAATGTGAAAAACTATTTACAACGCCTGGATGCACTAGATAAAGCAAATCGTGCAGTTGTCGATAGTATACCAGCTAAAAATCGCAAACTTTTGACCTACCACGATTCTTGGGCGTATTGGGCAAGAGAGTACGGCTTTCAAGTCATTGGTGCGATTCAACCATCAGATTTTAAAGAGCCTTCTGCCCAAGATGTGGCAAAACTCATTAATCAAATTCGTCAAGTTGGCGTTCCTGCCGTCTTTGGTTCAGAAGTCTATCCCAGCAAGGTAGAAGAGCAGATTGCCCGAGAAGCAAAGGTGAAAACAGCCAACACTGCTGATGATGAATTACCTGGCAAGGGGTCTGCTAATGCAATGGAAAACACCAACCCTGAACATACATACATTGGGATGATGGTTAACAATATGCGGATTATTGCTGAAAATCTAGGCGGAAATCCTGATCTGGTGAAAAATGTCAATACTGCCAATGTGGTTGGACCAACAGCGAACGAGACAAAAACTTCTCAAAAATAAATAAAAACCAAAGATCAGCCTTAAAGACTGGACTTATCATTTAGTCTTAACAATGCATTCCGCCTGCTGCCAAGGTTATTTATTGCCAATGGAACAACCACTACTAGAAGTTAAAAATTTAACTTGTGGCTATCAAAACAAACCTGTGTTTACACAGGTAAATCTGTCCTTGTATCGCGGTCAACTTTCTGGTTTGGTTGGACCATCAGGAAGCGGTAAAAGCACCTTGATGAAGGCAATTTTGGGGTTAATTCATCCTTGGGCTGGAGAAATTTGGTTTCGGGGGAAACGTTTGCAGCCAGGGACATCACCGCCGCGAGTGGGTTATGTGCCTCAAGTCGAAACGGTAGACTGGAATTTTCCTGTCACAGCTGAAGAAGTGGTGATGATGGGGCGATATCAGAAGCAGAGAATGTTACCTTGGGCTTCAAGAGGCGATCGCACTGCAGCCAGAGAACTTCTCAACCGCGTCGGAGTTGCTCATGTCGCCCGCCAACCCATCGGTGAATTATCTGGCGGACAACAACAGCGGGTTTTTGTGGCCCGTGCCCTGGTGGGAGAGCCAGAAATCGTATTATTGGATGAACCTACAAGCAGTTCGGACTTGCAGGTTCAGCACGAACTCTTACATCTATTAGCGGATTTGAATCAGCAAGGTTTGACGATTCTACTATCCACTCACGACCTGAACTCAGTCGCCACACATCTACCTTGGGTTGTGTGTTTCAACCACGGATTAATTTGTCAAGGTCAACCCCTTGATATTTTTACTCCTGCTAACCTTGAGCGCACCTTTGGGGCCCAAATGGTTGTCTTCCACCAAGAAGACCGCATTTTGATTGCTAGCGGGGGAACTTCGTTGCGCCATCAAATGCAAAGCAACTTGCCTCCAAGCTTACTCCAAGATAAATCGAAGTCTGCGTGATTTCAACATATTTGTATGAATTTTATACTTGAACCGTTCCGCTATGAGTTTTTTAGCCGTGCCATCTTAGTTGGGATGATGGCAGGTTTGTTATGTGGCGTGATGGGTGTTTACATTACAACTCGCCGGATGAGCTACATTGCCCACGGTTTATCTCATGCTATTTTGGGTGGAGCCGTATTAAGCTATGTTTTGGGACTTAATTTCTACATTGGCTCTGGAATATGGGGATTTGGTTCTGCTGTTTTAATTCAATATTTGACAGGACGCAAAATCTACTCGGATGCGGCGATTGGTATTGTCACAACTGCGAGTTTTGCTTTAGGAGTAGCTGTTATCAGCAGCTACCGGAAGTTTAGCCAAAATTTTGAAGCCGCTTTGTTTGGTAATGTGCTGGGAGTTTCTCCGGCAGATTTATGGGTTGTGACAGGCGTAACCGTTGTTTTGCTGAGCTTAGTTTTCTGTTTTTATCGCCCTTTATTATTTTGGTGTTTCGACAGAGAAGTTGCTCAGGTTCACGGTGTTCCTGTGTTTGCAATGGATACACTGTTTGCTTTGATGCTGGCGACAATGCTTGTAGCAACGCTCAATGTGTTAGGTGTGACACTGATTATTTCGGCGGTAGTCATTCCCGCTTCAATAGCACGGTTGTTGAGTAACCATTTTGGTTACATGATGATTGTTTCTGGTTTTTTGGGAGCTGCGATCGCCTTTATCGGTATTTACTTGAGCTACTACTTCGATATTGCTTCTGGAGCCAGTGTAGTATTGCTCTCAACCATGATATTTGGTTGCGTGTTGCTTTGGAGGAGCTTGCAACATCGTCGCAAACGCTATTTAGCACCCCTCGCCTCACAACACTACGATTGAGATCAAAGAAGCGAAACCCATAAACAAATGATGCTGGAGCGCGAATTAACAGAGAATATGACTCATGATGCTCTAACAGGGAGCTGCCCCTCAGGGATGTTGAAAAATTATTCAATGTACACTGACATGGACTCTGAAAAACAATGCTTAAAAGTATAACAAAATAAATTTTTATAAAAAAAAATACAAAAAAACTAAAGCAGCGGTATCGCTAAGTTTTGTTAATAACAGCAATAATACATAATATTATTGATACTTTAGCTATAAATACATCACTCAACTATCTTGGTTATTATAGCAATCGCCAACTCTATTAGGACATATAGCAGTGAATAGGGAACGCTTAACGCTTAACAGGGTTAAAATCTCGTGATGTCCGTATTTTCTCATTAGTTCATGTCCTAATCTACTTGGCAACGGCTTTATAACCAAGATAGTTGAGTACATTTCATCAGAATCAAGGTTCTACCATATGTCAGACCGTTATTTACAGTTGATAGACTTTATTTATCCACTTAAACATAATCTAGTTAATCATCGAGTCTATACTGAGCTTGTGGACTTGTATTCTCTACAAATTTTTATGGAATCTCATAGCTTTGCAGTATGGGATTTTATGTGTTTAGTAAAAACACTTCAAACAAAACTGACTTGTGTGACAGTACCTTGGTTACCACCAAAAGACATTTTTTCAGCTCGATTAATAAACGACATAGTTTTGGCTGAAGAAACAGATGAAGTTTCACCTGGTAGATTTATAAGTCATTTTGATCTTTATCTTGCGGGGATGCATGAGATTGGTGCCAATACAATTCCTATTCAAAGCTTTATCCAGCACCTTCAAAATGGAAAATCTGTACAATATGCTCTGGAAAGTGTCACTATTCCATCTGCAACTAAGGGATTTGTCCTCTCGACGATGAAAGCAACTTCTAAGTTAATTCACGAAGTTGCTGCGAGCTTTTTGTTTGGTAGGGAAGATGTTATTCCATTGATGTTTCAACGCATCCTTAAAAGCTTAGATAATTCCAGATTCAACTGTCAGCAGCTATCTCTCTATCTAGAACGGCATACCCATCTTGACGAGGACGTTCATAAACCAATGGGTGAGCAACTTCTTAAGAATTTATGTGGAGATGATGACCAAAAGTGGGAACAGAGCGCTATGGCTGCTCAAGAAGCTCTGTTATTCCGCATTTCTCTTTGGGATGGAGTGGTATTTCATATGTTAAATGCTAAGCGAAAAACTAGAGAAAGTCTCACTAGAGTAGCTCTCTATTGACGCTCCCATCCCTAATGGTGCAACACACTTCGTGTGCCCGTTCGCGTAGCGTGCCCGCAGGGCATAGGGCTTACGCTGTAAGCCGTGTTGTGAGCCATAGGCATAGGAAAGCGATTGCAGAGGAACAACAGACGCCGGCATGCGTATGGCAACCCGCTCTTTTTCGTAACGCATGCGTAAGTCCGAAAGAAATGAAGATTACGTAAAGCTAAATACAATTTCAGAAATATATGACCAGTGCCAATTACTGAGTCATTTTATCTATAAAATTTAAGCCATGTCTTTGAATTTCAAGATTCTACAACAAAGCTTTGAACTCATTAGACCTCACAAGACAAAGTTTGCATCTAGATTCTATTACAATCTGTTTAATCAATATCCCCAGCTCATGCCTTTATTTGCCAACACCAATATGGAGCAGCAGAACGACAAGTTAATACAAACTTTGGTGTTGGCGATTTACAATGAGCGCAACCTTGCTTACTTGGCAACTATACTAAGGGATTTAGGAGCAAGACATGTAAGGTATGGTGTCACGCTAGAACAGTATCCAATGATAGGTGAGGCACTGTTAAAAACCTTTGAAGAATATTTAGGAACAGACTGGACTCCAGAGGTGAAACAGGTGTGGACAGATGCTTATGCAGAGATAGCCAAGCTCATGCAGGAAGGGATACCGCATGAAGAAGCTTCTAAATTGGAGAATGAACTCAAGCCCAGTACCAATTCAACTACAATAGGATTTACCTCGATACAACCTGCTGTTACTACGTCTAGCCTTAATAATGATGAGGACAATAATAATGAGGACGTCTACGACGTAGAGAATGTATCGCAGCCGAGTACCAACCCAAACACAATGGATTTTGTTCCAACACCGACTTCTGCTACTACGTCTAAACTGAACTTGAAGTTATTAATGATTATTTTAACAATTACTGGTCTGTTGGGTGTTGGGCTGGTATACGGTTTCAAGTTGGTCAAGGAACGACAAGAGATTATAACGCCAAAAGAATGAATTACGAACATTTTTGAAGATTCAAGATTTTTGGTTGTCATTGTTGGTACGCTGCGCGTATGCCTTTGGTGTTACGCGAGATCGCGCAGTGTACTTTGGCGTTCAGCTCCTCATTTTTAGCACTAAAAATAACGAAATAAATTCAAGATTCGTTGTCGCAATCGTTCCAAAACAGGCCCCTCTTCGCCAACTCCATCTGCAAATAACATTTCATATATCAATGGCACTCCTAACTGTAACTCTTCTAAAATTTCACGTTGAGTAAACACATCTTGCGGCTTTCCTTCCAAAACGAGTCTTCCTCTATCCATAACTAATATCCAATCTGCCCAGCGATAAACTAAATCAAGGTCATGAGTTGCCATCAAGATTGTTGTTCCAGATGCGTGAATTTTTCTCAAGGTTGCCATCAAGTTACGCGTATGTAATCTATCCAGATAAGCGGTGGGTTCATCTAGCAATAAGAGTTCTGGTCGTAGCACCATCACATCTGCTATTGAAACTCGCTTTTTTTGTCCTAAACTGAGATGATGTACTGGTCTTTGAGCAAGTTCAGTTAACCCAAATTCTACTAAAGCTTGCTCAACTCGCTGTTGAATTTCTGCTTCTGGTAACTGCAAATTACACAACCCATAAGAAATATCTTCTTCAACAGTAGAGGCTACCAGTTGTTGTTCTGGATCTTGAAAAATTAACCCGACTTTTTGGCGTAAAGTCGTCAAGTAGTCACGATTATATTGCAATCGTTTACCTTGCCATGAGATAGCTCCTTTGTCAGGCTTGTAGAGACCATTTGCTAATAAAAATAATGTGCTTTTACCACATCCGTTTTGACCAATTAATGCACATCTTTTACGAGCAGGAATTCGTACACTCAGACCATTCAGAGCCGACTGTTGTGCACCTGGGTAAGTATAATGTACCTGCTCAAATTCGAGTAACCATTCCTGCATGCTGCCAAAATTCCAATCCTATTAAGACTACACAGCCAACAATTGCTTCTATAGCATAGCGCTTGGATTTTTGATAGCGATGGGGATGCCAAACCCGCAGTTCTCCATTAAAACCCCGTGCTGCTAAACTTAAGGAGACTTGACGATAATTTTCTATAGTTCGCTTGAGTAATTGTCCAATTAACAGTGCTAAACTTTTCATTCCAATACGAAAAGTACGATAGCCACCACGAGATTGTTGAGCAGTCCATAACTCAGCAGTGGAATTGAGAAGGACAAAAATAAAGCGATACATCAGCAATAAAAGCTCAGTTATCAGTACTGGAACTCCTATACGACGTAGTGTTTGCAAAAGTTCGGAAAAAGGGATAGTTAGCATGACAAAGTATAGGCAGGATAAAGAAGCAATAGCTCGCGTTAAAATAGTCAATCCCTGCTCAACACCTTGGTGACTTATATATATATAATAAGAGCCAAAAGTCAAGCCACCGAGTGAATCCTTTGGCATTAAATGTATGTGAGAGAGATCTACTCCATTGATAACTAAAGCTGGTAAACTAGTTAACCAGAAAAGAGTAGCAACATAAACTAATTTGACATAAGTTCTCGCAGGAATTCCTGCATACATCACTGTCCAAAAACTTATCCAAACTGCAATCAAGATTTGAATTAAAGGATGAGCAAAGGCAGTGATAAGTAGCAGGACAGTGGCAAATACCAATTTTTGTTCTGGTGGTAACCAACGTAAGCGATTTGTGTAAGCTAAGGTATCAATCTGAATTCTCATTTGGTTTTTTGCTTTGTTCCGAACGCCCCTTGTATAACCCAATTACATAGCCAATCACACCAGCACCTACTGCTGCTTGCACGCTAAACATGAGGCTTTCAACTTCGCCACTGGGCAACTCAATTAATGATTTAAACCAAGGTTTATATTCGGGCTGTATCTCTTTGATTGCTGATTCTGCTTGATCATCAGAACCACTAAATTGCGCACCTTTAATGAATACTACTGGTGCTGCTGCTAATACAACCACTGCTAACAGCAACAGCCAATTATTCCATTTTTGATTTTGCTTAGTCATGAGTCGCTTGTTATTTATTATTTGTTAATCCTTAGTTGTCAAAAATGATGACTAACCACTCTCTACTTTCTATTCGGTTTTTGGTTTCATGAGGTTTAACATTTCTAGTTCTTGATGTCCATAGTTAGAAAGCCAATTCCAAACTAAGACTGTCAACAATCCTTCACTAATTGCCAAGGGTACCTGTGTGACGGCAAAGATTCCTGCAAATTTTATAAATGATGCCATGAAACCACCCGTAGCTGCGGGGAAGGCAAGAGCCAGTTGCACAGAAGTGACAATATAAGTTGTCAAATCCGCAACAGCAGATGCTAGAAATATCGCTAATCTTTGTTTACCACTTCGCATAACCAAGCGGTAAAGCCAGAAGGCAACAAATGGTCCGACAATTGCCATTGAAAATGCATTTGCCCCCAGTGTTGTCAACCCACCATGTGCTAGTAGTAGCGCTTGAAATAGCAATACCAAACTACCTAGTACGGACATGGCTAAAGGTCCAAATAGCACTGCTCCTAATCCTGTGCCTGTTGGATGGGAACAACTTCCTGTTACTGAAGGCATTTTCAATGCTGACAGCACAAAAGTAAATGCTCCTGCCAATGCTAGAAGTAATTTTAGTTCAGGAGTGGCTGTGGTGATGCGAGTGAGCGATCGCAATCCCAAAATAAAAAACGGTAATGCCACAACCCACCAAAAAATTGCCCAGCCTGGTGGTAAAAAACCTTCCATAATGTGCATTGCGTAGGCTGGTTTGGGTAAGCACACAATCAAGTAAAAACTTACCACTGCCATCAAGATGAGACTGACTAACCTTACTCTGCCCTTTGACTTGGGAATAGTTTTCAACATGCTCAGTACCTGCAGATGCTAAAGCTTTTAGTATAAATCGCTGGACGTCTTGACTCAAGAAATATTTTTGTCAGCAAAGGTTCCCGCTTTTTTTGTCGAGTTTGGGGAAGTGTTGGATAGCAAAAAGGTCTTGGCTACCGCCTTGTTTTCAGCTATTAGGAAATATGTATAGCAGTCCTAAATGAGATTGTAAATTATCTCATGAGGGCTCTTAACAGGGAACGCTTAACGCTTAACAGGAATTGTTTATAAATGATTTAGGATTGCTATATTATACACCCCATAATTACTTACTATTTTTAGATACAAGTAAATCCCTGTGACTACCGTATGCAATCAAGAAAAAATTTTAATTCTTTCACAAGACTTTTCAGGGCTTCGCGTTGGGATTTGCAACATTTAGATAAAAAATCCAGTTTGTTTGAGAAATCACCTCATTTCTATTGAGAATAATTGTTTTTCATACTTGAGAAAGATTGATAATAATTGTTGATTGTTTTACCATATTTATGAGAAAATAATTAAAAAAAATTAGCAATTTTCCTCCATTCTGCCGCTAGCCATTTATAAAAACATGCCTAACTATTCTGTTTTAGAGCAAGAAAAACTATGGAGTCGCCGTAATCTGTTGATGCTGGGCTTAGCAGGTACTGGTGTGGCTGGTGCGGCTTTATGGCAAATACTGAATTCCCGAGCTCTATCACGGGTAAAAGTGCCGCCTATGGAGACACAGACAACCTCTGATTTAGCTACCCCCTCGAAGATGGTACGAGAATTTGATTATGGTACGCTGAAGCGAGAAAATGGACGTGTCGTTCGAGAATTTCGATTAACTGCTGGTACTTCCCCAATTCAGCTCAATAGTGCTGTTTCTTTCAACATTTGGGATTTAAATGGTCGCATACCAGGACCAACGCTTAGGGCAAAACAGGGCGATCGCGTACGGGTGTTGTTCTTCAACCAGGCAGGACATTCCCACTCTCTACATTTTCATGGCGTTCACCCCTCAGAGATGGATGGCGTTCGTCCAGTTCGCCACGGTACAGCAGTTATCTATGAATTTGATGCAGAACCTTATGGCGTTCATTTGTACCACTGTCACATCGAACCAGTTACTCGTCATGTTGCCAAGGGGTTATATGGAATGTTTATCGTCGATCCGCCGACTCCACGTCCCCCAGCAGATGAGATAGTCCTGATTATGGCTGGGTATGATGTGAACGATGATAACCGTAATGAATATTACGCCTTTAATGGTCTGCCTAACTACTATAAGGATAATCCTATTCGGATTTACCAAAATCAGTTGATTCGACTGTACGTGCTTAACATCATTGAATTCGATCCAGCAGTAACGTTTCACCTACACGCCAACTTTTTTAAGGTCTTTCCTACGGGAATGACTTTAAAACCGTCTCATGAAAGTGATGTGATCACAATGGGGACAGCCGAACGCCACATCTTGGAATTTGCCTTTCGCTATCCAGGTATGTATATGTTTCATCCACATCAGGATGCGATCGCAGGAAACGGTTGTATGGGTATGTTTGACGTTATCAGCAACAGTGATAAAAAAATCACATCTTAAAGTCGCGAAGCTGTTTGACACTTCAATGATCATTGATCATTATTTTTCGATGCGATCATCGTAGAAAACAGTTGTGTGGGTATGTTCGACGTTATCAGCGAGAGTGATAAAAAAATCACATCCTAAAGTCGCGAAGCTGTTTGACACTTCAATGATCATTGATCATTATTTTTTATAGAAGAGAATTTTTGCCGTACTATGTGGTAAAACTTGTTTTAGTATGGCGACAAACATCTGAATAACAAAAAAAATTCATACCCAAAATTTGCCAGGGAACCACAAAAGTAGGGGTATGAATGGCTTTGTGCATCTTTTACAAAGACAAAAGCCGACTTACAATCATTGCTACTTATGCATTACCAAAAAAATCCTGACTTGATTCTTGCTGTGCAATGACGAGGTCATGACACAACCAATGAATCATATAATTCATGGTGCAAAATGTAACATTAACTGACTTTTTTCCGATGAACATACGTCTCACAGATTTACTAAATTTACCTGGTGTAGCAGTAGAATCTTGTCATTATTCTCAAGATTCAGTATCTTTTCAATTAAGGGTTTTAACCAAAGGTACATACTGCCCACATTGTCGTAACTACACAGAAGAATTACATCAAACTAGACCAATTCTAGTTAGAGATGTGCCAGTAGACAGTAAAGAAGTTTACCTCAAGTTACCACGTCGTCAATTTTATTGTAGAGTGTGTCAGCGATACATCACTGAGCGATTGCAGTTTATCGATTGGCGAAGGAGGTACACACAAAGGTATGAGGAAAAGATTTATTCCCAACTCAATCGTTGCAATATTGAGCAAATTAGCCAACAGCAACACCTTCGTATTGAGCAAGTCAAGAACATTTTTAACCACATCAGTCAAAAGCGAAACAAACAGCATCTTGAATTCAGTCAAAAGAGCTATTGCTATGAAAGGTAGGGACAAAATAACAAAAAATTATCACCATTCAGTCAAAGAATAAGAGCATTATTTTTGTTGACTGTAGATTTTTTCGCGAAAAGTATGTATGCTGAAAGAAGTGTCTTAAATGTAAGCTAAAAGCATACACTTGAGAAAAGTTTCCCTAGATCATCCGGGCATCCTATTAATGACATTGCGGGAGATAACTTCCTAATTTACAGTTTTCCCCCCATCCAAATAGTTGTTTGTTAAACACTAACTGAGGATTTTGATAGTGCTAGATTCATGTGTTGATTCAATTTTTAGAGAGTTCCCTCAACAGCTGGATATTCTCAACGTTACAGTCTCTGGACTGAGTATGTTATCTGCTGGCATCTTTCTATTTTTGATATTATTTAACTTACAGCTTTCTAGTCCTTGACATTGATGATGGAAACAATTCGCGGAAATAACTAGGCAGTTAGAAATCTGCAACGCCGCTAATTTTATAAGCATTATAATCTACCCTGCATCCAAGGGCTTTGCCCTAGAGCATACCTGCCTTGTTGTACTAGTACAGGTTGGCGCAAGTGAGCCTACCATTACAAGTAGGGAAAACATGCGAATTTGCAGTCTTTAAAAAAGGTAGGCGTATTTACGCCGCGCGGTACTAGGACTCAGCATATATGCGTTACCGTGCATAATGGTTGCTGCTACTGTTAATATCATGTCAGATTAAATAACCGTCCGCAGCCACTAAAGGGAGGCAATCCCAAAGACGCAAGCAAATTGCGTTGTTTCTCCGCAGCCACTAAAGGGAGGCAATCCCAAAGACGCAAGCAAATTGCGTTGTTTCTCCGCAGCCACTAAAGGGAGGCAATCCCAAAGACGCAAGCAAATTGCGTTGTTTGACGGAACTTGCCCAAAAGCAAGCGCGATACGTTTGCATATCTTTTGTGTACTCTTAAGAAACACGCTTAACGCTTAACGCTTAGCAGGTGAGACCAGCCCCCGTCTTGGTGAGTCCACTTGCCGTCTTGGCGGTTCCCGTCACGTTAGCGAAGCGTCTGGTGCAGGAGATTGGCAAAGTGGCGTTAGCGTTTGCGCAGCGCCCCCTTAGGGGCTAGCGGAACCGGAGGTTCTCCCCGAAGGGCGGTCTCCGTCACGTTAGCGAAGCGTCTGGTGCAGGAGATTGGGGGACTGGCGAACCCGAAGGGGAAAGAGTGTTTCTTTCTTTCGTAACGGGTTGCAATCGCTGCCCGTGACACTTAACGAGTGTTTGAAACAGCAGCGGTTCATACCAAGTTGCAATACCCAGGTAGCACAAGTCACTTGGGTTCAAAGCAGCGTGCTCTCTGGGCATACGAAACGAACCCTTGCGTAAGCTCCAGGAGAGTTTTCCGCGACGAACGCCAGTCCTGCAGAGGCTTGCACCAACGCGTTTGCGCCCGATTCGCCGCAGGCATACCCTAATACCATTTCACGAAATTGCTGATACAAATCTTTTCTCCCCTGCTCCGGGTGCTCCGGGTGTTCAAGAGCGGTCTAATTGTATCAACCTTAAAGTGAAACGGTATGAGGGTGGAGCAAAGCAATGTGCCTAAACTACTACAACAAAACGCAACTTAAGTATTAAGTAACGATTTTCAGCTTGTAGCTGAAAAAGCAACATATAGTATTCAATATTCAGTTTTTCCCAGTTGATTTTTCATCCCTTGCAATACCTTATAAAGTAGCGCAAGGGGTTTTTTTTTGTTTATTGTAACATCAGCAATACTTGAATGCTACACACTCAAGACAGATCTAATCTAGACTACTACTGATTTAGTTGACGCCGCGCTGCTTCTAAAATGATTGTTTGTTCAGCACGGGCGATCGCCAAATATGTCCGCTCAACAGCTTCCGGTTCAACAGAAATAGAAGTGATGCCCCATTGTACCAGTTGATCAATAATTTCAGGATACAGCGCTGGTGCTTGACCGCAAATAGAACAAGGAATTCCTGCACTGTTTGCCATTTGAATAAGTTGAGCAACAGCACTCATTACAACTGGATGACGTTCATCAAAGACTTTTGCGAGTTGTCCTTGCTCTCTATCCACTCCCAAGAGCAGTTGAGTCAGATCATTGGTACCAATTGAAATTCCTTGTACACCTGCTTTGACGTATTCTGGCAGTAAAAACAGCACGCTTGGCACTTCTGCCATAATCCACAATTGAAACTGTGGTACTTGAGTTAACCTTGCTTGCTCGACTTTTTGACGGCAAAAGGAAAACTCTTCCACTGTACGAACAAAAGGTAACAGTAAATGGATATTGCTGTAGCCTGCGTTTTGTACACCTGCTAAAGCAGCCAGTTCTAACTCAAAAACTGCGGGATTTTTCAAATAGCTGAAGGTGCCACGTTCCCCTAGCATCGATTGCGTGGAAGATTCTACATTATCATTCAAAGATGGTAGTTCATGGGAACGCCAATCCAAAGACCGATAAAAAACTGGTCTTGGTGCAAAAGCTTGGGCGAAGTGGATCATCTGCTCGTACCAACGTTCTAACAATTTGGTTCGGTGTCCCTCCAACAGCCAAGCACTCGGGTGTTTCCCTTCGAGTATATTCAGAGCCATCAGTTCTGAGCGCAATAATCCCACACCATCCACAGGTAAACTTTGCGCTTGTTCTATCAAACTAGGCTGGCTCAAGTTAACCAACAGTTTTGTAGTTATCATCGGCAGACTCAGATGTGATGGCCAGATGGAAGACGCGGAGAATAAATATGTCCCCTTGTCTACGGACACTCTCCTCAACGGAAGCCAGCCGAATCCTTTGGTGTCCTCTCCTAGTTCCCTTGTCCCCGTATCATCTTCCCCTTGTCGATGGACACTTTCCTCAACGGGAGAAACTCTGGGCTCGAAGTGTCCTTCCCTGGTCTCCTTCGCCCCTAATTCTGATTCCGTAGAAACCTCAAGTTCCCCTTCGCCCTTAATTCCCAACGCCAATCTGCTCAAGTCGGGAAATCCTAAGGTAGGTTCCTCTGACGTTTGCGTTTGCGTAGCCTTCCCTATGCCTAACGGCACGCTTCCGCTATCGGAGCTACTAGCCTGCTCGTAGGGCATAGGAGGGTTTTCCTCTCCTGACGGAGACGCTACGCTAACACGCTTGTTCTGGCGTTGGAAACCCCCTCTCTCAGACTGCCTCACCACGCGGCTGGCTCCTTTGTGAGAACCCTGAGTTCCCCTTGTCCCCGTGTCCTTTTCCCCTTGTCCTATTTCTCTAGCTTCTCTTGTAAGACGATAAACTTCTCCCTTGTCGCCATCAATCAGTAATTTCTCGCCTGTTTGAATAATTGCTGTGGCATCTGCTACGCTCACAACTGCTGGTATTCCCAATTCTCTAGCAAGAATAGCAGCGTGACTCGTCATACCTCCTTGCTCAGTAACAATACCTACAGTTTGTTGCAGTAGCGGTAACCAATCAGGTGCTATTGTTGGTGTAACTAAAATGACTCCCTTGGGTAATTGTTCCGGTTTTTGTTGTACATTCACAACAATATGAGCAGTTGCTGTCACACGTCCCGCTGATGCTCCTAATCCTTTGATGGAGTGGAAATTGTAAATTGGCAGGGGTGTACTCATTTGCGTTAGGTAAAGCGTACTCGTTGCCTCACAAGAGATAGTCCACTCAAAGGTAAAATTGACGCCAGTTTCTTTGACAATTTGACTTGCTAATTGAATGAGTTGTTGCAGATATTCTTCTGGCAAAGCATACTGTTTTTGTTGGTCTTCTTCCAACAGGTAAGGAACAAGACTTGAGTTATTTGAGGTAAGCGCATCTGGAGCAGGCACGGTTTGCAAAGCAGCTACAGGCGTTTTATCATTAAGACGGTAAGCTACCATCTTATTGCCTAGTTGCCGTTCTTTGACAGTACTAGTTTCCGGATGGATGTAGTAAACATCTGGCAAGACTTCACCTTGAGTCATTGCCACTCCTAATCCCGATGTCGCTAAAATTTCCCATTCAGAGGAGTTGGCATTGAGTGAGCCGCTGGCGATCGCATTCCTAAAAGGTTGTACCAAAACTCCCAAATTAATTTGTTGCAGGTCTATTCCTGCCCATTGCCAGTACAATAAACTTTTAGCACGAAACATCTGGCTCCAGGTGCGCTTCAATGCCAGAGCAATTGCTTGTTCATCACATTCACACACCTGAGATTCTAGCAATCCAGATGTGTTAGTCACCCCATGCTTTAGAGTAGGCAGTACAAAAGTTGGTCGCAAAATCAGATATGCAGATTTTAATTCTTTAGCTGCATTAACAATTTCACTCAGTAGGTGTCGTGGCAAATGAGCAACACTCATCTCTTGGCGCAAGCGTCTAGCAACCTGCTGAAGTTGACGCCAGTTTTTGACATCTAAGTGTAGTGAAGAATAAGGTAAGTCAGCGACTAACGCCTCCGAACTATTGAGAGTTTCTAGAAATTCTCGTAAAACATCTGCTGAAACGACAAAACCAGGCACTACAGGATAACCGCGCTGCATTATTCTGCTTAAATAAAATGCTTTGTCACCAACTTTGGCGCGGTCTTGTAGTTTAATTTGATCAAGCCAGTAGAGTTTGTCCACTCAATTACTTTGTTATCTGTTGTCAATTGCTACGGTAACGGAATTACTGTAATCATATAAGTAGCGACGGCTTCACGAATGGTAAATATAGAAATCCGGTTTTATTTGGTGAGACCAGTGCTACAGGAGGGTTTCCCGACCTAGGCATCTGGCGTGCGCTTTGCGCATACGCCAGAGCCGGCACGAGGGAGAACGCCAGGTGCTCTACTTGGGGAGACCCCAAGACCGCACTGGCTCCCCTCCCGGAGCGCTGGACTCACCGTAAGGCGTGGCGTTAGCCATAGGGTGAAATGACTTGCGTAGGAAGAAAACGCTTAACGCTTAACTTTCAAGAAGGCTCTTTGAGTTGTACTTAGCTGAGCAAAAACTTTTGGAGGAGTCTTATAGTCAGATCTCATCAACTGAAAAACTACCAAAACTAAGTTACACCATTTGTCCATCATCTATGTTTATGACGCTGACTTAGCTTGTAGTTATGGCGCTTAAAGTTTAAATAAGTCAGTTTACCTGAGAAAACCAATATCTCTCGTAACAAGCTAGAAAACGCAAGCGAAAAAAATTTTTGAACTTTTTTTGTATTTTACGTTTTACGATATGTGCCTATTAAAATATTACCATTAAGTACACGAGTAATTGTATATTCATCTCCATCAAGAATTGACAAGGATTTTCCATTGCCTAGTATCTACTATCTTCCGGCTAATGATTGGTTACACATCACCTTTAGGTTGTGCCTTGCTTTACTCGTTGGGGGGATAATTGGTATAGAACGGCAAATTAGACACAAACCAGGTGGTTTGCGAACTCATATGCTGGTGAGTTTTGGTGCAGCCCTGTTCACTCTCGTATCTTTGGTAATAAGTGCAGATAAACCAAATGGGGATGCTGTTTCGCGAGTCATTCAGGGTATTGCTGCTGGTGTAGGATTCCTTGGTGCAGGAGAAATTGTACGTCCATCTTCCCAAGAATCAGGGCGAACTGAAATTAAGGGACTCACCTCAGCAGCAGCTATTTGGGTTTGCGCTGCTTTGGGAATTGCTGCTGGATGTGGTTTGTGGCAGTTGGGATTAATTGCGGCTTTGTTGTCTTTATTAGTTTTAAATGTTTTTAAGCGATTTGAACGCTGAGATGATAAAAAAAAGGAACAGGGAATAGGTGAGACCAGCCCCCGTCTTGGTGAGTCCACTTGCCGTCTTGGCGGTTCCCGTCACGGAGCGCGTTAGCTCCGGCCCCCTTAGGGGCTAGCGTCTGGTGCAGGAGATTGGCAAAGTGGCGAACCCGTTAGCGAAGCGTGCCCGCAGGGCATAGGGCGGTCTCCGTCACGGAGCGCGTAGCGTCTTTGCAGGAGATTGGGGGACTGGCGTTAGCGCAAAGCGCACGCCCAGAGGTCTAAAGCGTTTGCGCAGCGCCCCTTTTAGGGGCTAGCGGAACCGCTCTTCGCAGCGTGCCCGCAGGGCATAGGTTCTCCCCGAAGGGCAACAGGCGAATTGGGAGACGGTTGACTAATGACGGGCAGACTTACCTATTTGCTTGCGATATCTTACCAGAATCCACAGAAAGAATTTGCGAGGACTTTAGCCACTGCGAATCAAAAGAACCCAAATGAGTTGTGGTGATCAGGGTTTGAAAACGATCTTGAATAGCATCGAGTAGCTGATTCTGTCGAGATGGATCAAGTTCTGCTAAGACATCATCAAGTAGTAGCAGAGGTGGTTCCCCAACCACTTGTTCTATAAGTTGTAATTCTGCTAGTTTTAAGGCTAGTACCAAAGTTCGTTGTTGACCTTGAGAACCGTATTGACGGCATGGTGTTTGATTAATTGTCAATTCTATTTCGTCACGATGAGGACCAACAACGGTTGTGCCTTGATGCAGTTCTGCAACAGCACGCTGCTCTATTTTTTCTAAAAAAGCTTGCTGTATTTGTTCTGGATTGTTCTGGTCTAATGAGACATTGGGTGAGTACTTAAGTTCTAGAATTTCTGTACCACCACTGATACTAGCGTGCCAAGCGCTAGCAATAGGGGCTAGTCGCTGTATGGCGCGATCGCGTCGTCGAATCACCCGTGTTCCTGTAGTAGCCAACTGTGCATTCCAAATATCTAACTCAGAATGCTCTGGAGTTTGGGCTTTTGAGCTTACCTGATGCAGTGATTTTTCTTGTGGACGCCCAGCCCCTTCCCGTAACGATGGCGACTGGTGTTGCAAAGTGCTTTTCAAGAAGGCATTACGCTGTCGCAAAACCTGGTTATATTGCTGTAGAATATGAGCATAGACAGGTTCGAGTTGGATTAACAGAGTATCCAACCAATTGCGGCGACCTTCAGGACCGCCGCGAATAAGATCTAAATCCAAACTAGAGAACTGTACCGCATTCAGAACACCAAGAAAATCCATTTGACGCCGCAGCGTCTCACCATTTAAAGCAACGCTACGACGACCATTTCGACGGAAGGTGAGAGCAAGGTCACTGATGCCAGTTTGTCGCTCTAAAGTGGCAACAAGCATGGCTATGGTTTCTCCATCTTGAATTAAATCGCGATCGCGTGCCATTCTGTGCGATCGCAATGTCGCCAGCAATTCCACCGCTTCCAGCAAATTGGACTTACCCTGAGCATTGTTGCCTACCAAAATTGTTTTGGGAGCACTAAACTCAACTTGCTGCTGTTTATAGTTGCGAAATTGTCCCAGATGAAGAGTTTTCAGGTACATAAGCTATTGAGACTTCCCGGATTGCTTACTGCTTTGACTTTAGCGGAGCTTTCCTTTAGGAGTCGCTGATAAGGCGTCCCTTGAACGCGCTACAGAACTGGCAAAAGCAAATAATGCACTTCCTTGGTAGTATTTGCCCTCAGACAGGAGTCTGCAGCCACGCCTAAAGTATGGTAAAAGCAAGCTAAGCCTCTTATAACCTCATGTTTCTTCAGACTTAATGCAAACTTCTGTCAGAGAACAATTTGTAGATAGGTCAACCCTACCTACAAGCAGCTAGACTGTACCACCTGCAGCTTGAAAACGAGCACGGGCACGTTTGTATGCTTGGTTTGCTTGGATTTGGCTTTGGCGCTCTCCTGCTTGTACTTGATTCAAACGGGTTTCTGCTTCATTGAAAGCAGCACGGGCTTCCTCAATGTTAATTGCGTCACCCCGCTCAGCACTGTTTACCAGAATTGTGACTTCATCTTTTTCAACTTCGGCAAAGCCACCTAACAGGGCGATCGCCGTCCAAGGCTGATTTTTATTGGCACGTACTCGCATAACGCCTGTATCTAAGGCTGTTAACAGCGGTGCGTGTCCGCTGAGGATACCAAGTTGACCAGTAGTGCTGGGCAAAATGACTTCTTCAGCTGGGGCATCCCACACAGTTTTATCTGGGGAAATTACACGAACAGTCAATGTCATATTTCAGTTATCAGTTATCAGTTATCAGTTATCAGTGAGCCAGCGCTGGACTCACCGTAAGGCGTGGCGTTAGCCATAGGGTTACTGGTCATCAAGTATCAATAAACAGTTATCGTACTTATTTTGATAACTGTTTACTGATGACTGTTCACTGAATATTAGCCTTTGAGTTTTTGGGCTTTGGCGATCGCCTCGTCAATATTGCCAACCAAGTAGAAAGCCTGCTCTGGCAGATCATCCAATTCTCCAGCAAGAATTCTCTGGAAGCCTTTGATGGTTTCTTTCAGCTCCACGTACTTACCAGGAGAACCGGTGAACACTTCTGCTACAAAGAACGGCTGAGACAAGAAACGCTCAACTTTCCGTGCACGCGCCACAGTCAGACGGTCATCTTCAGACAGTTCATCCAAACCGAGAATGGCGATGATGTCTTGGAGTTCCTTGTAACGCTGTAGTGTTGATTGTACAGCACGAGCAGTGTTGTAGTGTTCCTCGCCAACAATGTTGGGCTGCAACATGGTGGAAGTAGAATCTAGGGGATCCACCGCTGGATAAATTCCCTTAGATGCCAAACCCCGCGATAGCACTGTTGTTCCGTCCAAGTGAGCGAAGGTGGTAGCGGGTGCGGGGTCGGTTAAGTCGTCGGCTGGTACGTATACTGCTTGAATTGAGGTAATTGACCCTTCGTTGGTGGAGGTGATGCGCTCTTGCAGTGCACCTACGTCGGTTCCTAATGTTGGTTGATATCCTACCGCAGAAGGCATCCGTCCCAACAGAGCTGATACTTCTGAACCTGCTTGCACAAACCGGAAGATGTTGTCAACAAACAACAGTACGTCCTGCTTGTTCACATCGCGGAAGTACTCTGCTACTGTCAACCCCGACAGACCAACCCGCATTCTTGCTCCGGGTGGTTCGTTCATCTGACCGTACACTAAGGCAATCTTGGATTCGTTGAGGTTATCTTTGTTGATTACCCCAGATTCAATCATTTCATTATAAAGGTCATTGCCCTCACGGGTGCGCTCACCTACTCCAGCGAACACTGACACTCCACCGTGCTTTGTGGCGATGTTGTTAATCAGCTCCATCATAATAACGGTTTTGCCTACGCCAGCACCGCCAAATAGACCAATTTTACCACCGCGCCGATAGGGAGTTAGCAGGTCAACAACTTTAATTCCGGTTTCAAACACGGAGGGTTTGGTTTCCAATTCTGTGAATTTCGGAGCATCGCGGTGGATGGGCAATTTTTCCTCAGAATTGACAGGTCCCCTATTGTCCACAGGTTCGCCAAGGACGTTGAAAATCCGACCCAGCGTGGCTTTACCAACAGGCACACTGATGGGAGCGCCAGTATCAGTAACTTCCAGACCACGCACTAAGCCATCGGTAGAACTCATGGCGACAGTTCGGACTTGGTTGTCACCTAGCAGCTGCTGCACTTCGGTAGTAACTGAGATTTCTTGTTTGGCTTCGTTAGTGCCTTTGATGGTCAAAGCGTTGTAGATTTGAGGCATTTTCCCGTTCGGGAACTTGACATCAACAACCGGACCAATAACTTGGGTAATGTAACCAATGTTTGTTTTTTCTGCTGTGGTGACCATGCTGAGCCTTAATGATTGAAGCTATATTTCAGATCGGGTCGTCAAGGACATAAGAATTTGCTCTTGTCTCTTCAAGATTAGCACTGAACGATCCCCTCTATTGCGCTTAAATTTATCCTTAAAATTCCGGCTGTGGCGTGATAATTAGGTTATGTTCTACAATCTTTAACAAAAAAAAGTTCATCAGAAACAACTGCCGTGTCTATATGATGGCAGACACAGCAGCTAAACCAAATCGAGAAAACACAGAGCAAATTTCATTGACATCTCCCTTGCCTGAAGGCGAAGGGATTCTAAATGGATACTACGTGGCAGGATGAATCCATGCCACTTCGTTTTAGTTTAGCTGTCACCCAGATTTTAATCCGAGTGGGACGTGTCAAAGCGCCCCTACCCACTCGACCAAGTTCTAAACTCAGTGTTGCGGCTACTTTTCGTAGTATGTTAGCTGCTCCATTACAATCTGCGTTGATTGTTCCGTACCACATTGATTTGTACAATCCGCGTTTTGTACGTCGTCCACTCGGCTTCCACGTTTCGGGTTTTTCACCAAAGGTCGGTAGAAAGTCAAAATTTAAGAACGATGCTTTGGATGTGTATGATTCTTCTGTCTCAACAAAGTTGATACCATGTCTTTCGCATAGCTGCCTAATTCGCTCCTTAAGTCTGTATGTCGGAATTTGGACAAAAGTTTGATTGTTTTTTCGCCCCATATTTGATTCTTGGCGTTGACCCTGATTCCAGCCAAACACAACATTTCCTAACTTCATCTGCAAACAATAATCAATGACTATTCTTGTGGCCTTGTTTATTGCATCGCGCATTTGTCGATTACGTTTTTCGGTGATTGCGGAAAGTTTATTTGACCAAAATCCTTGTGGTTTTCCTTCTTTCAAACGAGCAACTTGTTTGTTGTACCACTGATTAATTGACTTGACGTGACGACCGTCAACGATGAAACTATTTCCATCAGATGAACTATCAACGCACGTTAGCCAGTTCGTCACTCCTGGATCTATCCCCAAAGCCCATTTCTCATTCAATCGTGGTCGCGAATCTGGTTGTTGCTCATACACAAACTCAGCATAGAATTCGCGGTTACGTGGAATAATGCGCAACTCTTTGATTGACACAAAATTAAGATTAGACGGAGCAGGGATAGTGAAATAATTTATGCCAAACCACGCTTTAACGGTCTGTCCTAGAGGAATTCGTATTTCGCTTCCTACCAACTTTAAAGCTTGTTTTGGGTAGGTACAGGATGCTAACCCATTTTTTCGATAACTGGGAAGCTTCGGACGTTGGTCAAGTTCTCCCTTACGCGCTTTCTTCTCCAACTCGTAGAAAGATTTAAAGCTTTCGGCAACGGTTCGCAAAACTTGCTGAGCGCATTGTGAGTGCAAAGACTGGTAATGACGATTAGTTTTGTATTCCTTCTCTAAGTCATACTTGCCTAAATACTTGCGTTGCTTAAACCAGACTTGACGACCGTAATATATTCCACAATTAGTTAACTTCGCCGATTGAGTACAAAGATATTCAAGAAGTGGATGAACGAGCAACGAACGATTTAATAATACTTGCTGACAACCATAATCTTTTGGCAATTGAATCACCTCCTTGTATCTCATTATTCTACAATGTTCTTAATATCAATTTCGGAAAAGATTCCGGCACTTTAAAAAGTGCCGTGTCGCGTTTCATCCCCTTCTTGAAAGATAGGGGCTTTCACGCTCCTGTTAATTTTCTGGTAAGAGCTAGAGATTTTGTTTAGGTGATTTTTCTAATCTCAATATGGGGCAGGGACTACCGTATTGCCTTTACAGCAGCTTGTCAGGAGTTATTGGCAACTCGCGAATGCGCTTTCCTGTTGCATGATAGATAGCATTAGCAACTGCTGCTGCAACACCAGTAATCCCGATTTCGCCAACACCGCGCACGCCCATCTTACTAATGTGTGGGTCGGGTTTATCAATGAATAGCACGTCAATGTCAGAGACATCTGCTTGCACAGGAACGTGGTAATCTGCCAAGTTACGCACAACGAAACGACCGCTTTGTTGGTCGAGTACTGTCTCTTCCATTAATGCCATGCCTAACCCAAAAGTGATACCGCCTAGAATTTGGCTGCGTGCGGTCTTGTGGTTGAGGATGCGTCCAACATCAATAGCGCTCACGAAGCGCGTTACACGTACCTGTCCCAAACGTGGATGAACGCGCACCTCAGCGAAGTGTGCACCAAAAGATTGAAATGCATACTGTTGCATGTCGGAGTTTTCATCTTTACCAACGCAGATTCTCACGACTTTGTTGTCTGTTCCTTGTTGTGACTCCGAGGCAGCAGTGTTTGCGATCGCTTCAACTTCTACTATGGGCAAATTATTACGCTGCAAAAGTTCTGCGTAAGTTTCACCTCTTGATGGCTCGTTGTTGAGGAAAACACGTCCGTTCTCGGTTGAAATTGCCTCTTGGGCGACTCCATACAGGGGTGACGACTCGTCATCAATCGCAAGGCGAATCACCCGACTACGTAATTCTTGTGCTGCTCCTTGCACAGCGGGTGAAACGCTTGCGGCTGATTGCGAACCACCAGCCAGAGGTGCTTTGGGCATGGATGATTCACCCAGCTTAAATTCAATTCGTTCGACAGGTAGCCCAAGCACATCAGCGGCGATTTGCGTCATGACAGTGTAAGTACCTGTACCAAGATCATGTGTTGCACTCGATACGATAACGCGTCCATCGGCGAAAAGTTGCGCTTTTGCTGACGCTGGAGAACGCAGCCCCGGATAGGTTGCAGTCGCCATTCCCCAACCAATAAGATAGTCAGAGTCGCGCATAGAAAGTGGTGTGGGGTTACGGTGTGACCAGCCAAATCTTTCTGCACCCAGTTGGTAACATTCCTTGAGATATTTGCTTGACCACGGCTTACCTGTGTGCGGATGCACATCGGCATGGTTAATAATGCGGAGTTCTACAGGATCGATTTCTAACTCATAGGCTAACTCATCTAGCGCCGATTCTAACGCGAACATGCCTGATGCTTCTCCAGGTGCCCGCATGAATGTTGGGGTGCCAGTGTTGACTCGAACTAAATGATGCGCTACTTCTAAATTTTGACATGCATAAAGCATCCGCGTTGTCAACCCGCACGGCTCAATAAATTCATCAACTTCGGAAGTTTGCAATGTTGTCACGTGTCTAATGGCAGTGAGCTTGGCGTCTTTTGTCGCCCCTAGTGTAAGCTGTTGAATCGTAGGTGGACGATGACCGCAAGAAGTAAACATCTGCTGACGCGTGACCATAAGTTTGACTGGACGACCTACTACACGCGCGGCGACTGCTGCCAAGATAGTGTGCCACCATGTAAAACCTTTGCAACCAAATCCACCACCCACATAGTGCGAGATGATACGAACATTTTCTGCTGGTATGCCAAGCGCGTAGGCGACAAAATTGCGCGTACCAATCACCCCCTGCGTCGCATCGTAGACTGTCAGTTGCTCATCATTCCACACGGCAATGGAAGCCGATGACTCCATTGGGTTGTGGTGTTCAATTGGCGTTGTATAAGTCTGTTCAATCTTTACCTCGGCTGCGGCAAAGGCTTTGGCAACATCGCCCCGTTGTACTTGCAGTTCTGAACCAAAGAACTGTTTTGGTTGATATGCCTTCGGTGATTCTGATTCTATTTCAATGCTTGGCTTTTGTTCCTCATAAGTGATACGGACGAGCGATGCGGCGTATTTAGCCTGTTCTAACGTTTCGGCGACAACTAGACCGATATGTTGCCCATCATAAAACACTTCGTTTGATTGCAGTGGGACTAAATTCTCACCTGAGGTGCCGCCGATACTTGGATCTTTTCCTGAGTAGAGTTTTGGCGCGTTGAGGTGGGTGATCACCGCAAGCACACCTGGTGCTTTCTCTGCCTCAGAAGTATCAATGTCTATTATCCGACCTTTGGCAATAGTACTCTGGATGAGAACAGCATGAGCGATGTTATCTTGCGGAATCTCGGCTGCATAGCGAGCCGCACCCATAACTTTGAGTCGTCCATCAACACGGTCAATTGGTTTACCGACAATCGGCTCTCTTTGTTTTGGGGGGGAAATGATACCTGTACTCATGCTTGACCTCCTGAGATTGCTGCTACGGTCTTGAGTGCTTCTTCCAAAGTTCGTTTTGCTAACTCAATTTTGAATTGATTGTGTCGATATGGTCTAGCTTCACGCATCGCTGCATCAGCAGCTGCTGTGAAAGTCTCTTGTGTAGCTGGTGCACCAACTAACACTTGCTCTGCTTCTAATGAACGCCACGGCTTTGTTCCGACACCACCAAGAGCAATACGCGCATTGCGAATCACTTCCTCATCTATTTCGAGGACTACGGCTGCAGATACGAGCGCAAAGGCGTAAGACGCTCTGTCTCGTATTTTTAGGTAATGCGATCGCCAAGCAAATGGCATTTCTGGCAAATCAACTGCTGTAATTATCTCACCGTGTTCGAGTACCGTTTCTAAATGCGGTGTCTGATCAGGTAACAGGTGAAAGTCGGTGATGGGAATACTCCGCTCGCCTCTTGGTCCTTGTGTTTGCACAACTGCATCCAGCGCAACTAGCGCAACACACATATCACTGGGATGTGCGGCGATACACTGTTCGCTGGTGCCTAAGACTGCATGCATCCGGTTGAAACCTTCTAATGCGGCGCAGCCTGAACCCGGCTGACGTTTGTTGCACCGAAAGGCTGTGTCATGAAAGTAAGAGCAGCGTGTTCGCTGCATTAAATTCCCGCCAACTGTTGCCATGTTCCGTAGTTGGGCGCTGGCTCCCGCAAGAATGGCTTCTGACAGCACAGGATAGCGCTCCTGAACTAACGAATTGTATGCAACATCGCTGTTGCGCAATGTCGCTCCAATTCTGATACCACCGTTATCTTTAGTGAGAATTTCTGTAGATGGTAATTTGCGAATATCTACAAGTTGACTTGGTGTATGCACACCTTCCTTCATCAAATCAAGTATGTTAGTACCACCTGCAATGAACATTGCTTGTGGCTCGCGAGTAAGTGTTGCGATCGCGTCGTCCGAGTTAGCGGCGCGTACATAAGTAAATGGATTCATCCGTTTTGCCTCCGTTGTTTTGCCTCAAACAGTTATCAGTTACCAGTTATCAGTTATCAGCTACTAGTTTTCACTGTTCACTGTTTACTGTTCACTGTTCACTGTTCACTGATTTGCTGAGGCGTTTGCCTTAGAATTGTCCTCGCCATCGCACAATTCACGAACGGCTGCAAAAATATTTGCATAAGCGCCACATCGGCAAATATTGCCGCTCATTTGTTCGCGAATGTCAGTGTCAGTTTTCGCGTGTCCTTCTAAGAGCAGTCCCACAGCAGACATAATCTGCCCTGGAGTGCAGTAACCGCACTGAAAAGCATCGTGGTGGAGAAATGCTTCTTGTACTGGGTGCAAATCTTCACCCTCGGCTAAACCCTCGATAGTCGTGATTTGCTCACCGTCATATGAGACAGCAAGCGTCAGACATGAATTGATACGATATCCGTCAATAAGTACAGTACATGCACCGCACTGCCCGTGGTCACAGCCCTTTTTCGTACCTGTTAGCCCAATATATTCTCGTAGGACATCCAGTAGAGTGACACGTGGGTCAATCTGCAAATTGTATTCTGTACCGTTGATATGTAATGTTACTGGGATGGTATTAGTATAAGCTACAGAAGAGGGAGAGGGCGCATTTGACTGTGGTATTTGGTCGAGTATTGAGACGCGTTTTGACGTAGTTGTGTTCGTGTTCTCCATGTTCTGGCTCCTTTAAGAAGGCTGTTGGGTATTTTATAACCACAGATGAACATAGATACATTAGTTTATTTATGTACATCTATGTTTTATTTTGATCAAATTAACCGTATTAAAAGTTTAATTTTGTGAACGATTGTTTTTACTTATAACCGATAGCAGATCACCCAACATAATTGGTTACGTACATTAAGCTCTGTATAGGACTCGTATTTTATTTTTGACGAAGCTAGGTACACTTTTATTGCTTCTTCTCTGTTGCCTGTTCCCTGTTAAGCGTCTCTACTTTGTGATTCACTAAATCAAACCGGATTTCTATATCATTAACATGAGCTACCACAAACAAGCAACTTCTTTATACTTTTTAGATAGTATTCAAACCAGATTAAGATCTGAAGAATTTAACTTTTCTGTAAAAAGTGATGAAAAAGATAGAGGAAAATCTAGCGGTAATGTGCTAGAGCTACTGTCAGTTCCACTTTTGACTTGACTGTCGGCTGAATTTTGAATTTCCATTTTTTAAATCGCAATAGCAAGTTTAATATAGAACTAGAAAAAAGCTTTATACGCGTTTTCGTGTTTTTTTTGAACCTATATTCAAGAACATCTGCTTATGAACTTCTCGTCAGCGCGGCAATATTTTGAGCAACAAATCCAGCAGCCTGATGAGCATATTGACTTAGCAAAGGCAGCTTTATATATTGCACAGGAAGAATATCCCAACATCGATCCAGAGGAATATCTTAACGCCTTTGATACAATGGCTGTGGAGCTAGAAGAACGCCTACCATCCCAGAGATATCCCCTGCGAGTTATTCAAAGTATCAATCAGTATCTCTATGATGATCTGGGATTTGCTGGAAATCAAAAAGATTACTATGACCCTCGCAACAGCTTTTTAAATAATGTCATTGATCGTCGGTTGGGAATTCCTATTACCTTAGCACTTGTTTATATGGAGGTTTCCCGAAGAATAGACTTTCCTACAGTAGGAGTAGGAATGCCAGGACATTTTCTGATTCGTCCTGATATTCCAGATACGGAGATTTTCATTGATGCGTTCAATTTTGGGGAAGTCATGTTTCCACAAGATTGTCAAGAACGCCTGAATCAAGTTTATCAACAACCCGTGCCGCTGCAACCAGAATTTTTGGCAACAGTGAGTAAGAAGCAGTTTTTAGCACGGATATTGGCGAATTTGAAATATATTTACCTGAATCAGCAGGAGTTGGAAAAAGCTTTAGCAGCCGTTGAACGGATTTTACTACTTTTTCCTGGTGCAGCATTAGAATTGCGCGATCGCGGTCTTTTGTGTTATGAACTCCGTCTATTTGCTCAAGCTGCTAACGACTTGGAAACTTATCTGATAAAAGCTCCCCAAGCCCAAGATGCTGTTACAATTCGACAGATACTAAGTTTGCTTAAAAGGATGTCTTAAGCCATACCCACCCCTTGAAGGGGTGGGATTTTGGCGGAAGTTCGGGTTTGCTTTTTGTCCTTGTTGACTATCTGGCTAACCGTTTTCCACAGACTCGTGGGCTTCCGCCTGAAATTACTGTGACATTCAGTCGTGTTGAATTTTAAGTCATCCAGTTCCTAGTAGAAATATCTAAATTTTCATTACAGTGCATAAGTAAATTTTACTAACACCTATTAAAACTAGAAAGAGCATTTGCACGGAATGACCTTTTTTTTCACGGAGTTAAAACTTATGTCAGGACAAGCTCTAGGTACTGTGAACATGCCCAAATTAAGCAAAAATAGTCAAGGTGAAGCTGTCAAGATTTTACAACTGCTTTTAGACAACTTTCATGGATACTCTATTGGTGTTGACGGCATTTTTGGTTCAAATACAGAAAATGCTGTCAAAGACTTTCAAAATTCTCGTGACTTTGTTAATGATCCTCCAGGAGTTGTGGGTTATCAAACTTGGGAGGCTTTAGCTAATAGATAATAATTAGTGTTTACAAAAGGTGGGTCATCCCACCTTTGTCTTTCGACTAGAATAGTGGGATTTTTTTCATACTTTAGTACCTGTGTATTAGTTAAACAGGTTCTGCGATACGCTTCAAATCGAGCAGAAAGATTGTTTTTACAACCTCTTCCTCGGATAAAACAGCGACATGACTGACCATTTCAATAATAGGTTTACGATAATTGCTAGACCTAGGTAAAAAGCGAATCGTTTCTTTTGATAATTCCACTATATCGGGTGGTTTATCTACCAAAATTCCGTAGAGTTCCCGTTGTGAATTGTGTGCTACCACCAAAAAAGATGGGTGTTCAGATGAGTAAAGGAAATTATCTTCGCCTAAGTATTGATGTAGATCCAAAATCTTAATCATGTACTTACCGATCTGGACTAGCCCCATTGTTGGCATGCTTTTGCTATTTGCAGATGATAAATTCACTACCTTGAGCACATCACTCATCGGGAGCGCAAAGAGATAATCTGCAATGTTAAAAACAAGAAACTTGTCTAACTGTGACTCGTTGTACATTAATCTCTCCTAGCAAGAACTCCAGTATTTTTCTCAAGGACATCTGTCAGTGTGCTCAACAGTATATGCTCCAGATAAGGTTTGATAATATAAGCATTAGCTCCCAACTTGAAAGCAAGTTGGCGGTGCTTCTCACTACTTCTGGAAGTTAGCATCACAACAGGAATATTTGCCAAATTTGGGTCTTGCTGACGGTCTTTGAGAAACTCAAACCCATTCATTCGTGGCATCTCGATATCACACAATACTAGATGAATATCTGTGTGAACTTGGAGTCGTTCAATTGCTTCGTAACCGTCTTTTGCCTGAAGTACTTGATAGTCTGCTTTTTCTAGGGTCAAAGCTACAGTTTGGCGGACGGTAATGGAATCGTCCACTACGAGAATAGTTTTTTTTGGTCTTGGTTTGTGGTGACTTAGAGTTGGTGCTTCTGGCAGGGCAGTACTAGCTTGGGATAGTAATCGCGGCTGTTCTATCCTGGAGGTGAACATCAGGGGCGTTGAACTCACGAAGGCGCGATCGCCCTTGGCGGCGGCAACAACCTCGCCCCTAAAAGCGCTGTTCCTAGCCCAATGACTATTATCTTGTTTTTGCCGTTGCGACAAACATTCCATCAATGCTAACCCATCAAGTACTAGCGTTAGCCGACCATCAGGTAGAATACTACTCCCGTAGATGTAGCGGGGAGGGACAATCATTGCTCCTAATGGACGGATAACCAATTCCTGATCACCGATGAGCTGATCTACTTGCAAACCGAAAAGTTTATCTTGAGAACGAATCAGAATAATTGGCAACTCAAGCTTCTGAGAAACACCATTTGGCTTGGTATTAAACACTTCAGGTTGACTGACAGATGAGAAATAATTCAGGACTTTAGTGAGTTGGTAACAAGGAATTAGTTTCATAGAAGCACCCTGACCCCACCGCAGGACTTTGCCTTCTTCCCAGGAGCGAATCTGGTCTGCTCTAGGAATAAGAACTTCCTCGATAGAATTAGTAAACAAAGCGTAGATTTGGTCGCCAGCTTGACAAAGCAGTAAGTTGGCCAGCGTTAAGCTCAGAGGAATTTGCAGTCTGAACATTGTACCTTGGGTGTGTTGAGAATAAATTTCAACTGAACCTCTAATTGCTTGCAAATGAATACGAACAACATCCAGACCAATTCCTCGTCCAGAGAGGTCATTGATACCAGAAGCTGTAGAAAAGCCCGGTTGAAAAATGAACTCTGTTAGCTGAGCTTCATTTAGACTGCTAGCTTGTTCTGGCGAGACAAGTTGACGTTCTACCGCCTTGGCGCGAATCTTTTCAAAATCTAATCCTTGACCATCATCCCTAACTTCAATCACTAAGTACTTACCCTGATGGTAAGCAGAGATTTCAATCTGACCTTTCTCTGACTTGCCCCGTTTTTGTCGGATTGAGTTCAATTCAATTCCGTGGTCAAAAGCATTGCGAACCAGATGCAACAGAGGGTCATACAGTTTGTCAACCACTGCTTTGTCAACTAAGGTGTCACTTCCAGATAAACTCAGTGTTACCTGCTTTTTGTGTATAACTTCTAGCTGACGCAAGATACTGGGAAAGCGTTCAAACAAGTGTCCCAAGGGCAACATCCGGGCTTCCATGAGAGAATCATGGGTATGAGTTAATAACCGACGTTGTTTTTCCAAAGTCTCGTGGGACTGACGATTAAACATTTCAATAGCATCGGTTGTTTCTCCCAATTGCACCATGTCTTCTAGAAGTGATTGAACAAGATTATGAAACTCGCTGTAACTAGTCGTCAGTTCCAGAGAATCGAAATATCCTTTGTCTTGCCCATTCCGAAATAACCACTTTTGTTCTGGAACACTGAACTGGCGTTGCGACAAATCTTGTAACTGATGAAGCAACTGCTGATGTTGTTGTAGTTTTAAAAGAAGTACTCGAACAGCAGCCGACAGTTGTTCCTTTTGGAGAAATTGGCGATTTTGGTTTGTTAGCAATTCTCCGATGAGGTAATTCAGTTGTTCTAACTCCCCAACATGAACCCGCACAGTACGAGTTGAGGAGGAGATGGGAGCTTCGGTAGGTGAGGAGATCAAAAGGTGGGGAGAAGTCCAAGCGGAGGCTTGTTCCTCCGTTATCGTCACCTCCTGGTGAGGCTTGGCTTCAAACTCCACAGGACATGAAGGAAAAGAGTCGGGTTGATGAGTGGTTTGATAATCATTGGCTGATTCCTCACTATCTGGTTGCGTCTCAGGTGTCGTTTGAGTTACTCCTTCGGGGCCTCTCCTGTACAGACGCTGCATGAACGGCAGTTGCTCCTGGGGGAGATCCTCTCTGTTGGACTGCCTCACCTCTTCTTGAGCATGGACTGGTTCATTTCGGGACGCTTGAGGTAAATCCTGGAGTCGTTCCCCCAGTTTTTCTAACGCTAAGGATACTTGACCGCCTTGACTTCTGTCACCGTTTAGCACGGCTTTTCGTGCTTCTTGGAAGTTTGCCAAAGCAATGTAGCCAACAACCATTGCTTGCTCGGGATAGTTGTCCAAAGCAGTCAGCGCCGTTTGAGCTATAGCTCCAAACCCTGGTAAATTTAGCGACTCCGCTAAACCAAAGAAAACTTCTGCTTGTACCCTCAGCGTAGTAGCAACTTGTTCGGAGTGACCACTGCTTATAGCTGTCGCTAGCAGATCTAAGCGTTGAGTGACTCCAACTTCAAAGATGGACTGCGTTAAATCAAAGCCCAATTCTTGTGAATCGGGAAGATAACCTTCCTCACCAAAACAGTCTCCTAACTTTTCTTGCAGTTGGGCAAAAATACTGGCGATTCGGTCGAGAATATCAACATCATTCACCCATCCTCCTGTCAGTTCAGCGGTTAGGAGTAAGCGCAAACACTCATAACTCTCGAAGAGTAAAGCTTCAACTTCTTGATCAATCGATAAGTCAGGTTTGCAAATTGCTCTAAAAATATCTTCCAACGTGTGAGCCACGGTTGTAATCGCTTCCAAACAGATGCTGGCTGCTGCTCCTTTGAGGGTATGAGTAGCACGCATCAGCGTATAAACTTTATTGACACTGAAGTCTTCTCTTAGACTGAACAATTCTTGTTCTATAACTTGCAGCAGTTCTGGTGCTTCTTGGAGAAAGTAGCGGTGGCTTTGCTCTTGAATGGTTGGGTCGTTAGTCATTAGTCGTTAGTCGTTAGTTATTAGTGATTAGTCATAAGTACTTAAACAAAAGAATAAATATAGGCGTTGCTAGGTAGATTAGGACATGAACTAATGAGAAAATACGGACATCACTAGATTTTCAACCCAGTTCCCAGTTCCCAGTTCCCTGTTATTTGATTTTGAGTTCTGACCACTGTATTCTTTTGAAAAAGCAACAAATGACTAATATTTATTCATCAATTGACCTTGAACTGGTCAGCACTAGTTTGGAGATTTTGAGCCATTGCTAGGATTTCCTTAAAGGATGTGGAAATTTCCATCGAATCCTCCTTTGTATTGTTGGCAATATCTGCCACTTCTGTCATGGTTTGTGTGACTGATTGGATGCTTTGACTTTGTACTTGTGTTGTTTGCGTAATACCTTCCACAAGTTGGCTGATTTGAGTCGTGGCTGCAACAATGGCGTTTAGATTTTGGCGAGCTTCGTGTACCTGCGTTGTTCCTGTTGCAACTTGCTGAATCGCATTTTCCATAGCTACAGAAACTTCTGCTGTGCCCTTTTGGATTTCTTGAACCAGCTGCTCTATTTCAGTTGCTGCTTCAGCAGACTGACGCGCTAAAGAACGCACTTCATCGGCGACAACTGCAAAACCACGTCCATACTGTCCGGCTCTGGTTGCTTCAATTGCTGCATTTAAGGCAAGCAGTTGAGTCTGAGTTGTAAAGTTACTAATCAAATTCACGACTTTGGAAACCTTTTGAGAAGATTCCGAGAAGCGCTTGAGGCGCTTACTGGTTTCTGCCACTGTTTCCCGAATGTCAAGAATTCCATCCACAGTGCGGTTCATAGCTGCATCCCCTTGCTGGATGGTCTGGTTTGCCACCTGCACTGCTTCTTCCACCTGTTGGGCGTTCGTTGTTACGGCTTTTGTGGAATTGACCATCGTTTGGATTTGCTCCAAAGCATGAGTTAAGAATTGAAACTGCTGCTGCGCTTGGGTGGCTAAACCAACGATAGAAGATTCGTTTGCTTGGGAGGTTTGGGCGAGTTGTCTCGATGCTGTTTGCACCTGCATGACGATTTTTCGCAGGCTTTGCAGGGTGACATTATAAACGTCGGCGATCGTACCTACTTCACCTTCGGTCACAGGTAGGCGAATAGTGAGGTTTCCTTGTAATGCTGGTTGCACTGCTGACAGCAACTGCATAACTTCTCGTTGAAGTTGCTCTTTAGCTGCTCTTTCCCTTTCGCTTGCTTGAGCCAATTGCTGTGCTTGAGTTTTTAGTTGCTCCAAGTATTCTGCTTGTTGTAAAGCAAGACCAACTTGCACCCCTACCTGAGCTACCAAGTTGAGATCTATTTGCTCCCAATGACGTGGTGCATCATTCTGATAAGCTCCCAATAATCCCCAAAGTTGGTCGCCCTTGAAGACAGGAGCAACTATAGAAGCCTTTGTTCCCCACCTTTCTATGAGTTCAATGTAGCATTCATCGCATCCAGAAGCTCTGAGATTATCAATGCTGAGAGTTTCTCTACGGCGAAACCGACCACCTTTTGTTTCTTGAAGACAAGTATCGTCAGCTCGAGCTAGGTCAGTTCCCACAACTTTAACCCAATCGCTGCCAACATCCTCAACGACAAATTCACCATTCCAGTCAGGATCAAAGCGGAAGATAGCGATTCGGTCAGCTTTAAGCAGTCTCCGTAATTCCGAGACAGCCATCTTGAGCAGGTTGTCAAGTGAAAAATTCTCTTGAATCAGAGCTAAGCCGAGTCTATACACCAGTTTGCTGTAAAGTGTTTCCTGTTCAACTGACTTGGCTAACTTCTGTGATTGCACACGCAGTTCTTTAATATACTCTGCCTGTTGTAAAGCGACTCCCACTTGCGAGGCAATCTGCATCAGTACCTTAATTTCAGCTTCTTCCCAGTGCCTTGGTCCACTGTGTTGAAACGCTGACAACAAGCCCCAAAGTTTTTGTCCTTGGAAGATAGCAACCACTAAGAACGATTTAACCCCAAATCCCTCTAAGGTTTCTATATGGCAATCGGATAGATTGGCGTTGTAGATATCATCCGCAAAATAAGGTTCATTGTCACGTAATCTACCACCCTGATGTTCTTGCACATAGCTATCTTCCCAACCGCTACCGACCAATTTAGGCCATCCGCCGGACTCAGACTCAACAACAAAATCACCAAAATAATCTGGGCGAAATTTATAGATAGCCAATCGCTCTACACCCAGAAGTTTCCTAATTTCCTGTGTTGCTGTTTTAAAAATGGTGTCTATATCCGATGTTTGACGTATCTTTTCAATAACCTTGGCTGCGCCTCGTTCTCGCTCTGCGGTTCTGGCTATGTGAGTGGCTTGTTCCTGTAGTTGTTTGAGGTACTCTGCCTGCTGTATGGCTATCCCTAGTTGATTGCTAAGTTGGGTCATCGCCTTAATTTCATGCTCTTGCCAATCACGCGGACCAGAGTTTTGATATGCCGCTAATAAACCCCAAAGCCTGTCTCCTTTAACAATCGGAGTAATGACGTAAGCTCTTGTTTGCAACCGCTCCAAAGTGTCAATGTAACAAGGTAAAAATCCTGCTTGGTAAATATCGCTAACAACCCGAAAGTTTGTTCTCGTGGAAAATCGTCCCCCTTGAGTTTGTTGGAGATAGGTGTCTGTAATACTGGCTTTTCCTCCACCAAGAATTTTGGCACTGCACTCGCTAACGTTTTGTGGCAGGGTGGGGTTGTCAAATTGCTCCTGCATTACAGATTTCCATTCACTGGATACCGACTCAGCAACAAACTCACCGCTCCAATCTAAATTGAAGCGATAAATAACGACACGCTCTGCTTTTAAGAGATTTCGGACTTCATAAGTTGTCGTCTTGAAAATGGTGTTAATGTCAGAATATTGACGAATTCTATCGATCGCATTCGCCACGATTCGCTCTCGCTCAGCCGCCAGTTGCTCTGATTTCACTTTTAGTTGAGCTGCTGCCTTAATCTGCTTGAGAATAATGCTGAGACGACTACTGACTAGTGACAACAAAGCAACCTCAGAATCTTGCCAGCGTCGAGGTCCAGAGTTCTGATAGACACCTAGTAAACCCCAAAGTTGTTCCCCTTCAAAAATTGGGGCAATGATGTAGGCTTTACTCTGGTATTTCTCTAGAGTTTTGATGTAGCAGTCAGAAAAACCAGCAGCATAGATGTCGTCCACACGATTAATTGTCTTACCCTTGACAAAATCTCTTCCTTGTGTATCCTTCAGGTAGGTGTCACTGTCAAACCTACCAACATTGCCAAACATCTTCACCGTGCAGCGGTCATAATCCAATGTATCTTTTGATTTAAAACTGACGTCTTTCTCTTGCTCTTGCATCAAAGCAGCCCAGCCCGAGCCGACAGATTCAGCAATAAATGCGCCACTCCAATCAGGGTATAAGCGATAAACAACGACTCGGTCAGCCTTGAGAAACTGTCGTAGTTCTTGAGTGATGTTCCCAAGGGTAACGCTTGTATCAGAAGATAGTGGTATTTGTTCCAAGATTTGAGCTAAAACCTTTTCTTGCTTAGCCTCCTCTTTTTGTTGGCTAAGAAGTTCTACTGTTTGTAAATTTAGCCTTAGTTCAGTGACAATTTGGTAAAGCAGGCTAACTTCAGCTTCTTGCCATTGACGAGAAGCTGAACATTGCTGCATTACAAGCAAGCCCCAGACTTGTTCATCTATGACAATGGGCAAACTCAGACTGCCTTGGACTTGGTAATGTTTGAGTAGTTGGAGTTGATAAGCACTCTTGACGTTTTCGTAAACATCGTCTTGGATAACGACTTGCTGTTGTTGGTAGCTGTGTTGATTTTCACTGCCAAAGGCGATCGCACTCAGAGATTCCCCTATGCTTGGAGTATACCCTGCTACCATCGATTCTGCTGCTACGATGCCATGCCTTTCAGACTGAAAACGATAAATGAGCGCCCGATCTACCTGTAAAAGCTTACGAATTTCAATGACTGTGGTTCTCAACAAGGTGTCAACATTTTCTGCTTGGCGCATCTGAGCGAAAATGGTGAATAATTTTTGCCGAGTCTGCTTCGTATGTTCCTCACAAGCCACAGCTAGATGAGTTTGATATTCTGTTTGCAACTGTTGAACGCACTTTTCCAGCAGAAGAACTTTTTGCTGAGCTTCAGGTTTTAGTGAATCTCCTAGAAGATCTGCTTTAATAGCATTCACTAATTCAGAAGCTTGATGTAACTCGGAATAACCGATGAACTCTGCTGTTTTTACATCACCATTTTGGGACTGGGAATCAAATATCTGCTTGGTTTGCTCAAAATCCTGTAAAACCATGTTTACATCCTTGAAGATTATCGTTTGACTCTTGATTGTTAAGAAACTGTTGTTCGGTGTATTTGCCACAGGGGATACTGAGTAATTGCTGTGACATCTAACACAATATTGCCATTTGGCAAAGCTCCTAGAACAAAAGGTAGGAGTTTAGGAGGAAATAAGCCTACTGCTGCTTTTTGCAGTTGTTGCAAGTCGTATGATTCAATATCATCAACTTGTGGTACTACTAGACCTATAGCTTGTTCGTTGACCTTAACGACTATTGCCACAGGAGTTATCCCTCTCGTCAGCAGAGGATATCCAATAAGATGGTTTAAGTCTAAAAGCCACAGCATTTCTCCTCGCCAGTGATAAATTCCCAAAATACAACTTGGCATTTCAGGAATAGGTAGAATGGATGCTAAATTAACCCGCGATATTTCGGCAATTTGTTCTAGAGGTAATAGTCCACTATCCTGAAGTCCAAGGGGAAAGCGAAGCAATTTAGAAAGGTTAATTTCTGGGAGCAGTGGATTTAGTTCCAGTGGCTCAAAACTAGTCACTGCGAGTACAGATTTAGATTCTGTCTGCATAATTTTTTTAGTTCTAAATTGTTGTTAAAAATTGCTATTTGATTAATTTTGAATCCCAAATTGCGAATAACTAAATGATTTGTCTACGCCAAGATTGAAGTTGTGAAGTTAATTGCTGAATTGTTTGAACCAGGTGTTGCTGGTTTACTGGTTTAGGTATATAAGCATCAGCTCCCAACATCGTACCCCAAAGTTTATCAGCTTCAGTTCCTTTGGTTGAACACATCACGACTGGAATTCCTTGTGTATTGGCATTGGTCTTCAGTTCACGGCATAATTCAAACCCACTTTGCCCCGGCAAAATGACATCAATAATCACCAAATCAGGCGTCTGGAATTGCAATTTTAGCTGTGCTTCTTCACTGCTGATAGCAGTGACGACTGTTAAGCCTGCTTGCTTGAGATAACAAGTTAACACTTGAGTTTCTGTCAAGCTATCTTCAACTAAAAGGACTGTGGTCATAAAAAAACATTCCTGTATACTTGGGAATAGGGAATTCTTAACTTTTAAGAGAACCTTGTAAAATCTTACTTTTGCAATCTTGTCTATTAATAACTAATGATCCTAGTGGGAAGGCCACGTCAGAAGGCTATCGGGTATGCCTGCGGAACGTCGTAAATGTTCATGCGTAGCGTGCGCTTTGCGATCAGCGCCAGTCGCGGGGGCGCGTGGAAAACAAGGACTGCATAGCGCTGGTCCACTAATGACTGATGACTAGTGATTAATGACTAATTACCAGTGATTAATGACTAGTGACTAATGACTCGTGAACTTTATTGGACATAAATCAACTCAACAAACTAAACTTGAACTGTTTGTAGATGAGTTGATTGCACAGGCACAGGAGTTGGTAGATGCTTCTGTAAGACTTTTAATACCTTTTCTTTGGTAATTGGCTTTGCTAAAAAGCCAGAGGAGCCTACTATCTTTGATCTGACTCTGTCAATTATACCATCACTGCTAGTTACAATAACTACAGGTGTGTTTTTGAAAGCTGATATGCGACGAATTTGAGTACAGATTTCATACCCGTTGGCGATCGGCATAATTAAGTCTAAGAAAATGAGATTTGGTTTGTACTCTAGCAAGATTGGCAGTGCTGTGACTGGATCTTGAATATTGACATACCTATAGCCAGCTAGCTTTAGAATCTCGCCCATTATGAGATTATCGCTTTGGCTGTCATCTATGTAGGCGACTATTGAGGCAATCTCTTTAGGTTGAATCAATTCTGTTTTTGCAGAGTCAAAGGTTGACTGAGGGCGAGTGTTCTCCTTACTCGGTTCCATTAACTCTGGAGTTTGCAAGGAGGTAATTTCTTTAGGTTGAATCAAGTCTATTTTTGCAGAGTCAAAGATTGACTGAGGGCGAGTGTTATCCTTACTCAGTCCCATTAACTTTGGAGTTTGGTGGGAGTCAGTTTTTGTTGAGGGGTTGGGTAAGCTTTGAGACGGCGGAGTGTGTGTTTTGTTCCCAACTAAAACAGCCGAAGCTTGGGTTTGTTTTTCCCTGGAGGGCGCTGATATCGTTGACCCGACTGGAACTCTTAAGTCTGGGATAGTTAAGAGTTCTATAACACCCTGATGCGCCAAATCCTGTACAATGGTTGCCGCAGTCGTCACACTTTGTCTGGTGTGTAAGGCGATATCCCAAATGGTGTTTTCACCATCAATGAGCTGCCTGAGACGGAAGAGAGTTTTAGAAATTTGTAAATTTTGCTCAGAAGTAGGTTGTTTAAAAATCGGTGCCATGTCAGGGCAAAGTGTTCCTAAACCCATGTTTCGCCATTGCTTGCACAGATCAAGGGCTGTGTATAACGATTGATTTACTTCTATCAGGGCAATAGGATACAGTTTTTTGGGTAACCAAAAGCTTTGCAAATCCGAATGACCTACCAAGCTAAATAGAACCTCTTCAACAATTTTTTCAATAATACCTTTTGCACTCGTCAGACTTATCTGGTTTTTATTAATACTCTTGTTCAGTAAGTGATATTCCCACAGTTCATTCTCTTTCAAATCAAGAGCATCAAATTTCAACTCAGGGCAATTTTGCTTTAGTGCTCTATGCCAACGCCGAACACGATGAACTCCCTCCGTAGCGTATAGCAAACGTCCCAAGAAGAAATACAGATGCCACTGGTTAGCCCCTGATGAAAAAATCAGTTCTCCACTAGCTCGTTGCTGGCTTAATGCTGCTAACCTTTGAGCAATATTTGTATAGCTTGGAGGTACTGGTTGCATTAGGCAATTTCCCTTAATGAAAAGTTACTTATTTTCTCTTGGAAGTTGCACCCAGTGTTTTTTTTAATCTTACTCCCATCAGGCGTGCAAGATTACCTATCTTCTTTTTGATTGTTTTGGCGTCCTTGGCGACGGACAGTTCGCTCAAGTCGGGAAACCCGCCCACGCGACTGTCCTCGTCTTGTTGCTAATCGTTAAATTAGGTATTCTTCTGGCGGTTCGGGAGTAGCTTTCGGTTTTTACAGTTAAACAGCAATATTTCGGCTGACTACTTACCATTAAACAGCAATACTTCGGCTAGCTAATTGTGGTAGACATATGTTCTTCTAATGATAGATCAGCAATATTACGTAAGAACAATCAGATTTTAAAGAATTGTGAATAAAACATGAAATGTGTTTTGGGCTTGTGAAGGTGAACTAAAAACCCGAGCCACCAAGTTGGTAGTTCGGGAGAAAAGATGCTATAAATTAGCTATCAGGCGCTCAAGCAGAGAAGAAAGTCTGGAAAATCAGCGTTCCAGTAAATCCTGACGTAGCAAGCACTAACAAAATACTGGTTAAGAACAGACCTATTTGAGGGCTAGAACCTAGTACAGCGCGACAGAAATAACCAGACAGTTATAAACAGGGTAAAACCTAGTTTATATATGTACTTTTTCTCCTGACTTCTGAGTCCTGACTTCTGAGTCCTGACTTCTGAGTCCTTGTACTAGTTCCTTGTCTTCTCGACCACCTGTTCAGAGAATGGCGGAGGCGGAGATCGCACACGGCGATCGCCCGAATCGGTGATTCCTGTTGCCTACTCGATAGCACTAATTAGGTAGTCGAAGTAAGTGCCAACAACGCCCGCATCTTCTCCAGACAACATCGAGGTAGCGATGTTCTTCATAGCACGGACACTTTCGGCAACGGCGTCAATTGGGGTGCCGAGGGATCTGTACATTTGGCGAACACCAACGATCCCGATCTCTTGAATTGGCGTAGTATCTCCAGCCGCAACACTGTAAGTGATCAAGCGCAGGTAGTAATCCATATCCCGCAGGCAGGTGGCAGTCATCTTGTTGCCGTAGGCATTTCCACCTGGAGAAACAAGGCTTGGACGCCTTTGGAACAGTTGATTTCCAGCTTCCTTAATAATGCGATCGCGCGAGAGAGTTAAAGCTTGCACAAGGCGTAGACGGCGCTCACTACTGCTAATAAAGAGCTTGATCTGGTCCAGTTCTCCAGGGCTGAGATAGCGAACCTCGGCATCTGCATTCACAATCATCTTCGTGATAATACTCATTAACGAACTCCTGAAATTAAATTAGGTCTATCTAAAACGGTTAAATTATTTACAGCTTGAACCTGCCTTAGCAAACTGTGCAGTTTCTCACCCTCGATAACTTCTGTCTCTAAGAGTTGAGTGGCGATACGCGTAGCGTATCGCCTTGGGCTTATCGCCTCCAGTAAGTCTCAGTTGAGCTTGAGCGTATCCAAAGCTTGCTGATGAGCCGTTTCCACAATTTCCTTCACCTCGCGGTTGATCGCCTGTGCTGTTTCCTCACTCAGCATCCGGCGGGGATTGGGCGCACCATTAGCTAGGAACATTGGTTGTTGTCCCTCTTGGTATGCCTGCGGATCTAAGGTTTTGCTCAGACGAGAGCTTGTCACCATCCGCTCTGCGGTGATCCGTCGCACGCTCTTGAATCGGCATGAGTATCACCAATCCTTATAATTTGAGATGTTTTATTTGTGGGTGTTGAAGACAGCAGCACATCTCAGGTTTGGATGAGAAATTTCACATGTAACGAGTGCGAAAAAACGATAACCCCATAGAGAAATTAACAAAGCATAGGGTGATGATTTAGTATTTCCTCCCCTACAGCATGACAAGCCACTGTTTTATTTATGGGGTTATTTGATTAAGTACGGTATAAAAGTTAAGACAAGCATCTCAAACTCAAAGGTTTGACTTTTTCTGTGAAGCTCAAAACGAAGTTCAGATTAACCTGTTGCTTCTTCAGCAGCGTACATTGGTTGAGCAGCAAATGCTGACCTACAGAATACTCCAAAAGTGAAGTAAGCCTTGACCAGAAAACATTTCAATCAGGACGGTGGATATGAAGCCAATCATCGCTAAACGACCGTTCCAGAGTTCAGACTGAGGTGTGAATCCCCAAACCCAAGCATTACGCTTATCGTTCACTGAGGAGGTGATGTTTGTTTTAGCTGACATAGTTAATACTCCAAGTTTTGTGACTGTAACGAATGACTCAGTTGTGCAAAGTCAGGATTGCTTGCCGATTTTACACAGAGGTGAAATCTTCATCTAATTTCCACTCTTTTTTCAGAATCTCCTGATACATCGTTTCCCGAATCATCATTTGCTTATAGTGCAAGATCAAGCATTCTTGAGCTTGCTCGCGAGACATTTGCTGCACTTGATCAGTAAAGCAACGGATGCTAAATTCTTGCTCTAAAGTTAGTTCGATACCCTGATCCATAGTTGGCTCCTGTAACTCAATTAGGGTGAAAACTATCACTTCATGGCTCTGCTTCTCGTGTCCACCCTTGATTAGAAAGGTCGAAACAAGAAAGTCCAGAGGATACCTGCAATAGCGATCGCGATCAAGCTGAGGTTGTAAAAACGACCTACTGTGGGGCTAAGTCCAAATGCCTTATCTTCTTTGCCTCCAGTGAAAAGCAGTGACCAGGCTTGAGTTGCGTTGATGTTCTCAAAGTGATTGAAACCGGGTTTGAAGACAACGGGACTGAACACAGAGGGACTAGTTAAGTTAACATCAGTGGGACTGAACACAGAGGGATTAGTTAAGGCAACATTAGTTCTCATTGGTTTTATCCTTATATTTTGCAAAAGTGTTTAGGGTATATAGTGAAGTTCAATTTCCTACAAGCCAGTCAACAGACCAATTACGCTTTGTCAGGCATGAGCCTGAGCCAGGAGGGAAACGTCTGTGCCCGTTTTTCACAGATACTGAGTAAAGCTAAACCGAGGCTCATCCATCACGTACTTTTTGGATTCGATAGCGTAGTTGTTCAGCCTACCGAATTCTTCAATCACTAAACCGCTTTTTATAAGTTCTGCTTTTTGGATTTGTGATGTTCTATAAATTAAATTTAACATTTTTATTACAAAATTGCAATGTTTATTGCAAAATAAAATCAATAATGATATGTGAATTTATGAACTGCCCTGTATAAAATATTTGCGGCGTTGCTGATTGAATGTATGAAAATAATTTTATTTTTTTCAAAACCCTTGTAGAGACGTAGCTACGTCTCTACATTTGGATTCAGACAAGGATTTAGCAATGCCGTATTTGCTATCTGTAACGTACAGCAAGTGAAATTATGTCTGGTTCTGGTAGCAGAATCATAGTCTCGTAACCAATTCTGCCAAAGTCTGGTTCTGGATCCATCGGCATCTCTACAAGATAAATCCAGCTATCGGATTCGGAGTAGTAATCTTTAATCTTTCCTATGCCACCAACAAATTCTACTGTTTGATTTTTTTGAAATCTTGGTGCTGGTATAATGTTTGCACGCATTAAACTCTCCAATTTTCAATAATTTTGATCGTGATTCTGGGCGTAGAGCGATGCTCATTCTTGAGAGACTGCGCCAAGGGCGTAAGCGCAAACCGTGCCGCTAGACATACAAAGCAGCGTGTGCTTTGCACTCAGCCATGCCGGAGGCTATACGCCCGATCTTGTATGGTGGGTTTAATGTGTAGGCTTTGCCAGAGCGCAAGGAAACCACCATTTTTATGCTTTAGAGCATGTTTTAAGCCAGAGCGATCGCTCTGGCTTAAAACACAAAATTCATAACTCATCCCTCTCAAGCTCTTCTACTGAACAAAGCCCAGGTTCAGTAGTTCTTGGGGAGATGCCAGCAAGTCAATTGCCACAAAGAAAATCTTGCCTTGCGGATTGAGCAAGAACCGCCATGCTAGATTTATGCCAACACTGTCACCAAACCAGGGAGTTTGCACTTTACCCGTCACTTTAATCTGGGTGAACTCTTTTTCCCCTGGCTCAGACACTCCCCTTTCAGGAATCAGCTTGAGTCCGTAGCATTCTTCACGCATGTACACAAGAATGGACTCATGATCCACAATCGGTTTTTGGAAAGGGGGTTGCAGGGCACCGTCTTCAGCAAATAAAGCCACAGCCCCCTGGAAGTCAAAAGCGTTCATATTCTCCATGTAGCTCAGGACTGTCAAGTTGTCGATGCCCTCAATGCTGACTTTAGCTCGGGGTGCGATATCTTTAGGTGGAACCACAGGTTCTTTGACTTTTTGAGTGCCAACACTTGGGGCATACCCCATGTTGATGACAATATCCTGTAATACGGCGAGTTGCTGACCTCCTTCAAGTTGACGGATGGCTTGGAGGACATCTGATCCCTGCGTAGAAAGTTTATAACCTTCTGGAATGGGAGCAACGATTCCTTCTTTCATCCACTCGCTTAACTGATACCAGAAGCCCAACTTGACATTCGTGCCGAAAGACGAATAGGTACGGCAGATGGGAGTGTCAGTATGGTTAACGAGATCGCACATAACTTGCGTTTGCTCCCCAGCAGGCATCTGCTTGATTTGAGTCAGGGTTTTTTCTGCAAAGACTATGTTGACTACCTGCATAGCAGCGGAAGTGATTGTAACTCCCATCTCGGTATAGGCAAACCAAAGTAAAGCCAACTGATCCTCAGCACTGAGTTGATTGAATGATTCAACCGTAGCTGGAACCGCATTAGCAACTTGAGTGTCAGGAAAAATGGAGCGTGCAGACTCGATAGTAAATGACATTTTTCAAAATCTCCAGAATGAAATGACATTGATTTGTTGAAAGTTTTTCAAAAATGGTGATGCTAACTTGGAAATCCCAGTTCTAACTGCTTTTCGAGACTTAGCTCACCATGTCTAGGGACATGACCTAAAATCCGTTGAGCGATCGCATATGAGGACTGTTGGCAAATCGCTAAACAGGCAAGCACAACAAGGAACTCATCAAAATCCAAGGGTTTGATCAACCACAGGTCAAACCCAGCACACAGAGCACGTTGAAGCATCTTTTCATTGACATAGCCTGTCACAGCAATGGCTAGCACCACTTCCCCTCGCTCTCCCGCTTTGGTTCTGACTTGTTGAATCAGGGCATAGCCATCCTCGTTTGGCAAAGCAATGCCACTCACGAGGACATCAGGTTGCCATTGCACAAATATTTTCAAAGCTTGCTGGGCTAAAGATGCCGTTTGCACCTGGACACCATAGGGTTGCAGCAGCACTGTGATCAAATGGCAGAAATCGGCATTATTGTCTACAACGAGTACTCGCAGCCCTTGGAGGGATTGAAGATTAGTAGGAAATCTATTATTTGGATACATACCTACCCCAATCGTGATTTCACGTGCAATAGTGCTAAAAATCTGGTAACCCTAGAGAGGAGTTAACCGGGTTAGTGGTGACTAATTTCTTATTGATTTTCCTACAGCATGACAGGGTGCTGTTTCATTTCTGGGGTTATTTGTTTAACTACAATATGAAAATTAAGAAAAATGTAAAATCTGAATTCCTTTTTTCCGGTCTGGTTTTTTAAACTGGCATTTCCTGATAGCAGTAGCTACAACGCTCTTTTAAGTTTTCCCAAACGCACGTAACGGAGTAAAACGTCTGAACAGTGAGGACAACTATGCCTACTGATCATGGATTGACTGAGTGTTGGAGATAGACCACCTTGGCTGCAAGCAGTGATTAGCAAGGGGAGGCAAGTGTAGAATTTGTTCACAAGAGTTAGCATGACATCCTGATGTTAGAAATCATGTTTCAGCAAGCGTTTGAATAGCGTATAAGTTGTATGAATTGTGATAAATAAGTTGATATCATTACCTAAGAAAGAGAGAGGGCAGAGGAGCCAGTGCGTTGGGGAGGACAGTGCCCTATGGCTTACGCCACGCCTTACGGCTATCGGGGAGAACCTCCGGTTCCGCTGCGAAGAGCGCAGTCGCCTACGGAGGGAGACCCTCCGTAGGCGTCTGGCGTCCGGGTTTACCGGCTTGTAAGCCCTTCGGGCACGCTACGCGAACGCGAAGCGTCTGGGCAGGAGTTAGCATCTGGCGTTCTCCCGACCTAGGCATCTGGCGGAGCGCGCAGCGAGATCGGAGGTCTTCCCCGGAGGGGGGTTCGGTGAGCCAGTGCTCGGAAGCGAGTTTCCCGCAAAGTCGAGCCAGCGCCGTGCGGGGGTTCCCCCCGTTGAGGCGTCTGGCGTTGCCGGGCGTAAGATTCCGTCCGGCGAGCTTTGCGACTTGTTGCAAGAGCGTCTGGGCAGGAGTTAGCACAAGCGCGTCCCGTTGAGAGGACTGGCGTCGGCGAGCCGCGCTTGTTGCACCTGGCGTGGCAGCTATGCTGAAACAGAGAAATATAATTTCTGTTTCAAAGCAAGTCCTCTGTTCTCTGTCATATGGTTAAAAGCCCCTGATTTTATTGATAAAGACATAATAATTTGTTCGCGTATCACCCAAAATTATGCTTTATAGAGTACTTCTGGTTTGATCACTAAAATTAACAATAAAAAATCGTTATTTTTTCCATCATTTGAAATATTTCAATAGATATTCATATCAAAAAGCCAGGTGGTCGTCTTGCTTGTATGATAATTTTATGAAGCTTATATTCAGCTTAGATTATAGCCAATCGCGTTGTTGTTTATTCCGATCAGACATGATTCCTAATATCTAAGTTTGAGCCTATTGGGGGTTACGAATTCTTCAAAGTCCCACTAATGTTTAGAATATAGGGCAAAGAGCCGTATAAGATTTGGCAACTGAATCGAGGAGAACTAATGTTCGACTTCAACATCTTGGCTGAATTTTCACGCACTTACTGCATTGGCATTTGTGCCTTTTTAATTCCAGCCAACCTGATTACTACCTCGCTGACAATGGCTTTTACACTATTGCGCTGTCCGGCTGTTCAGGTCTGGCAAACAGCTGGAATTGCCAGTATTTTTGCTCTAGTGATGATATTTCACGTATTTACTTGGTTCATGATTGGAGTGGTCATGGCTCCCACGTACATTTTATTGGGGATGGGAAGCATCTGTCTGTTTGCCAATTTAGGGGCGATTCTCCTACGCAGACGCATCGCTGCGGGACACATATTGCATCACGCCTTAGCACAGGTGCGGCTATAAAAACATAAACGCCCGAAGGGGTGCTTCCTGCAGGATAGTTTTTCTTGTGCGGACTAACGAAAAATCCAGCATTTCAAACCACCGCAGGCGGCTTTTGCTTATGTAGCAACGAATTTTATGATGATACTGAGACAAACTATTTGAGAAACCCTTGGTCACTAACCGTCATGTCTATTTGGGTCTTTTTTCTCCTTTTTTTTCTGGGGATCTTTTTTTGGTTTTTTGGCTTCTTTATTGCCCTTTTTTTCCTTGGACATTATTGCTCTCCAATATGGTGATAAGTAAAGTGGCTACAAGACCAGTAAAGCCTTTTCAATGGTATCACTTTTGCTAAAGAAATTGAACGGAAAGCTCGCTCTTGGAAATCTATCCAGACATTCATGGGGTAGCAACTATAAGTGGTTGCTACCCCATAGATAGTATTCGCTATTATTCGCGTTTACTTACGCAGGCTAAGTGTTTGAATGTAAGAATCATCCGTCAGGACTCCTTGGCGGAGCCACCAGACGTTCCGCCAAGGAGTCAGAATGGTTATTAAACAAGGAATAGATAGTAGTGATATTTTTTGACAATCATCCAGTTTGACTTCTTAAATCTCTTGAATTGGTGAATTCAGCAATTCTAGATTCTGAATGCTTACGTTTGAATAGCGTATAAGTTGTATAGGTTGTACTAAAAAAATTCAAATCATGATAATAATTTGCCAGTCCATCACCCCAATTTTAGCTTGATAGAGTACTTATGGTTTGCTCACTTAAAATAACAAAATTGATTCTCAAAGATACATACAAAGATAGATACAATTTTATGCATGTCAATCAATACTAAAATTAGTTTGATAAATATGATTTGGTGAAAATATTTAATTTCTAAAAATAAAAGAAGTAATGGCATATGCAGAGAGACTTGCAGATACCATGATTGACTTAGCTAACCTTACCTGGTTTATCCAGTAAGTTTGGTGAGAAAAAATAACAAGAAATAAGAGATAAAAGAAATGCCTAGGCTTGTAGGACAACGTTCTAATACTGGAGCAAACATCACCAGTTTAATCATCCTTGTCGCCATTGTTGGGGTACTCCTCGAATACCTTGGCGTAATTGACATCGTTCCTGGTTTTGGTCGAGAGGGACGCTACTTTCAGCTTCAAGGTCAGCCAACCAACGAACAGGGCACTGGACAAATCAATCAATAAGAACTGCGAGGAATCAATAAAATGCGTAAAGGTAGTGATGTTATAGGGAAAGCGGTAGTCACCTATGACACGGGTAAGAAAATTGAGCGAATTCGAGATTTGATTTTTGATCAAAAACGCAATCAACTTTTGGGTTTTCTGGTTGAAGAAAAGGGACTGTTTCGGGATGCAAAAGTGGTTCCCCTGGAACAGGTGCAAGCTATTGGGTTAGATGCAATCGTCGTTCACTCGAAGCAATCTGTTGTTAGGGCAGATCATATCCCGGTGATCAAAGAGATTCTGCACCACAACAATGTGCTTATAGGAACAAGAATTCTGACTACTACGGGACTCGACCTCGGCGGACTGGTCGATTTGTTTTTCGACGAGCATAGCGGACTGGTAGAAGGATACGAAGTCTCCGGAGGTGTGTTTGCCGATGCTTACTCGGGGCGATCTTTCGTTCCCGCTCCCGAAACGCTGAAAATTGGTGACGATGTCGCCTTTGTGCCTCACGAAACTGCTCAGATGATGCAAGAACAGGTTGGTGGCATCCGGGGAGCCGTCCAAGCAACTGGAGATAGATTGCAAGACTCGGCGGAGACTGCCAACCGCAGACTGCAAGCAACCGCTCAAACCGTTAATGAGCAACTAGAAAGCTCGGTAGAGAACGTGAACCGTAGGCTACAGCAAGCAAGCCAGAATGCAGGTGAGCAACTGCAAGCCGCAACCGATGCCACCAGCAGCAAGCTGCAATACCTTAATCGAGATGCGGCTGCTTCGCTGACGAACAATCTGGTTGATTCTACAGAGCAAAAGGTATACGTGATTGGCAAGCGCGTCGAGCGGGATGTGCTGACTCCAGACAGTAGCGTACTGCTACTCCAGGGACAGGAAGTGACGCTAGCTGATGCGGAAGCTGCTGAGCGTATGGGCATCCTCGATGAACTCTATCGCGCAACAGGTGGTAGTCTGACTGCAAATATCAGCCGTCATCTTCAAGCAGCAAGGGAATCTACTAGCAATCGAATTCAGAACGCGACTCACAGTAGTGCTGATCACCTACGTCGCTCGGTTGATGAGGTGGCAGCACACGCGGCGAGCAAGCAGGCAAGAGGGCGCAGAGTCCTACAAACAGTACGTGCTGATGATGGCTTGATTATTGCGGCATCTGGTCAGATTGTGACCGAACCCGTCCTTGATCGTGCCCAGACTTACGGTAAAGAGGCAGAGTTGCTGAACGCTGTGGGTCTGACTCTGGCAACCGCAATCCATTCTACCGCAAGTAACACATGGTTAGAAACCAAAGTTCAACTGCGCGATCGCTCCCGTGTTGCCCAACAAAACCTCAACACCTTCTGGCAAACCCTGCAAGAGAAGGCACAAGAGCTACAAGGACGCAGGGCGCAAGCAAGCAAAAAGCAACGAATTGAACAAGCACTCGGTCGTCCAGTCACCCGTGTCATCCTTAACCCAGAGGACAACGTGATTCTCAATGTGGGTGAACTGATTACACACCGCGCCGTCCGTCAGGCAACAGAAAGCGGTGTTCTGAATATCTTGCTGAGTTCCGTCTACGTCAAGGAGCCAGAAATCTCTGACAAGGAGTTGCGTGCTTCAGAACACGGAATGGCAGCCCTAGAGTACCACGGTAATGGTCGATGGCACGAAGTGCCCGCCCAAAGGGCGATCGCAACCTGAAGTCCAATCAGTCTTAGTTAACTAACAAAGAAGCTCAAACCTTTGACAGGGCAGCAGCGGTGGGTGAACCCGAAGATCGGGGGACTACCGCCGCGAAGATGTCGGTGTTCATGGAGATGTTCTTAATCTGTACTTCTACAGCATGGCAGATGGGTGCTTGAGTAATGGTTTTATCAAAGGTTTGAGATGTATAAAATAAGTTAATTCTGTTTGATTTTTTTACAAAACTTTACAATAAGTCATGGTACTAAGGTACCATTTGTCATTCAGAGTTGTTCCAAAATACGTTGAAGTCCAAAACTCAACATTCATAGGGTCTTTAGGGGATTAATTCCACAAGTTCACCTAGAATTTTCAGTGTGAATAACTTTTCGCTTGGTTTGATTTCGATAAAATTAGAGTAAAGTTCTGAAACTTTGTATAACGTATCACTCTAACTTCAAGGAGATTAACTACCACAGAAAAGGCTATAGAATCAATAAGATTTCATAAAAAATTAGGTTATTGATTTTAGGAGCAAGGTATTTGTCCTATGGTTAGGCGATCGCTCCAAGCATCACTCACTGGGATTCAACAGGCTAAAAGAGCGTTTGCCTACAAGGGGTGGACTCAGGAAAATTTGGCGTGGGAAGTCAACTTAAAGACTCGACAACCGATTTGGCGATTTTTCACGGGGCGTCCGGTTGAGCGTCATGTTTTTCTGGAAATTTGTTCTGTGTTGGAACTGAATTGGCGGGAGATTGCTGCCAATCCCCCTGCAGAGTTCGCTGAACCCGGAGAATTCACCCAGATTCCTGTACTGGGTATTGATGCCTTGGTGCAACAGGTGCGATCGCAACGCCAAGACAAAATTCAAGACCAGTGTGGTATCTTGCAGTTGTTAGATATCAGCCGTCCCGTTAGCATCGATGACATATATATTGATGTCAATATTTTGGAGGAAATCGCCAGCCAGCAGTGGTTAGAAATCTCTGATCTGCAAAACCTTGGTCCAGAAAAATTTGACCGCTTTGGCTTAGGTGAGGTTGAGCAGAAACAAATACCGGGTATGCGGGCAGTCGAAACGTACCCGAAGCTCAGGGTGCTGGGCAAACCGGGGGTAGGCAAAACTACCTTTTTGCAACATCTCGCCATTCAGTGTCAGCGAGGCGCATTTGCGGCAAACCAGGTTCCTATCTTCATCACACTGAAGAATTTTGCTGAAGAGTCTAGAGTCAGCGGCGAGTTCAGCTTCATGAACTACATCCGCCAAGAGTTTCTCACGTCTGGAATTTCACAAGAGTCAGTGATTGAAACCTTACTTAGTGCAGGCAGAGTGTTGCTGTTGCTTGATGGGATAGATGAAGTTCTTAATCAACAGAGCAATGCTGTCTTAAAAGAAATTCGCAGATTTTCGGACAAGTATCACAAAAATCGGTTTGTGGCGACCTGTCGAACGGCGGCTCAAAAGCTCACGCTCCGAGGCTTTACCGATGTTGAGATTGCCCCGTTTACCCAAGAACAAATTATCGCCTTCGCTCGAAAATGGTTTGTGGTGTTTACCAAGACGAACACTCAGGCTGGGCAGGCACAGTCCGTTCAGTTTATTCAGAAGCTGGACTTACCCGAAAACTGGCAATTTCGCCAACTCGTCATCACACCTCTGTTTCTGCATCTTGCCTGCTGGGTGTTTCATGGTCAGGAAAAATTTCCAACGAAGCGGACTGAATTTTATAAGCAAGGGCTAGATCTTCTCTTGGGCAAATGGGATGAAGCTAAAGGCGTTGAACGGGATAACGTTTACCGAGGGTTTTTATTGCCACAAAAGCTCAGGTTATTGAGTCAGATTGCGGCGGCAACGTTTGAGCGGGGTCAGTACTTCTTTGAGCAACGCGTCATTGAGCAATACATTGGTGAGTATATTGGGAATCTGAGCAATGTTCCAACGGAGCCTGAGGAACTACAACTAGAAAGTGAAGCGGTGCTGAAGGCGATAGAGGCGCAACATGGGCTACTGACAGAACGGGCGCGGGGAATTTTCTCCTTCTCCTATCTAGCGTTTCAGGAATACTTCACGGCAAGAAAAATAGTTGCCAGCCATAATCTAGAAGCATTAGAGCAAGCTTTGGGAGGATTGGTCAGTCACATCACTGATCCTCACTGGCGCGAAATCTTCTTGTTGACAGCTGCCATGCTCCGGAGTGCAGACGGGCTGGTGCAGTTGATGAAGCAACACATTGATGCACTAGTCGCCCAAGACCCTTACCTACAAGAGTTTTTGACGTGGGCAAGCCAAAAAGCTCATACGACCCCGTCGCAACCTTTGGTTGCGACGGGTCGAGCATTTTACCTTGCCTTTGCCCGGACTCCTCACATAGCTTCTCACTTTGCCCTAGCCTGCACCCTCGACCAGGGGATGTTTCTGGATGTGGTGTTAGATAACCTGCTGCTGGAGTGTGCGATCGACCGAAGCCAAGATTTTGCCTATGCTCATGCCTGTGGAGATGCTCTGGGCAACATTCTAGGCATTGTTCTGGATGCTGGACTCCATAAATCCCTGCAACAACTTAGGGAGCAATTGCCGAATCCAAATAAAAACCAAGAAAAATTTCAGGTCTGGTGGCAGGCACACTCTTCAGCCTGGGTTGAACAGTTAAAGACGACGATCATTAATTATCGTAATATTGATCACCACTGGCAGTTTAGCCAACAGCAACAGCAAGCGCTGCAACGCTACTACGATGCCAATCAGCTACTGCTCGATTGCCTGAATAGCAATTGTGAGGTGACGGCTGCGATTAGGCAGGAAATTGAAGCAACCTTATTATTGCCGACTAAGGAACTTGAGGACAGGGAATGGCAATAAGTCTAGTTTTGTCCAGCGTTCACCGGATAGCACCATTGTCCACTAGGAGCAAAAAGTCTAGAAATGCTTCTCCTAGAACGACTTGCGCGGATGATTTAAAGTTTTGCATACAAATATAACCCTTTAAAATATCAAATAAAAATTGCTGGAGTCAATTTTTATTAAAAAAATGTTATAATTTAAAGATGAAAGAAAAAAAACAAAATATAGGCTCACCTACGATCACCTTAGAAAAGAAAGTAGTAGCGCATCACAAGAGTGATGGTAGTGAACTCATACCCGCTGAGGTACAAACGAATATCCGTCATAATGGCAGTCAATTGCTTGATCTGCCTCTTGCAACTGGCTACACCGTAGATGATCACCGAATCATCAATAACTACGCAATTGAGCCCGATCCTTGGCAGAGTATCCCTCAACAAAACAGCAGCAACGTTATTTATTCTTAGGAATAGGAGCTATCCTGTTCCTTGCTGTGATAGCGCTGATTGGATTTGCTGTTAGCCAGGCGTAACAATAGCTAGGTATTTAGCTTCAGTCCAAGATATCTAGCTAGCACTGATCCTCTGGTTTTCGCCCTCCTCGCATATATGCTTTGAAGAATGCCAGGGACTGAAAATGATGCCAGAGTGAGGCGTTGTTGAGACGGTTGAAGAGGGTTATACCCCAGGGCAAACGCATCTAAATGTAGTACACAAGAAATTGATTATCGCACGTATATGTGCATGAGGTAAACAAAGATGGTTAAGCACTACAATTTTCCTTCGCTCCACGAAGAACCCCGAAACCAGCGAGCACAGATTCTCCTTATAAAAGAAAGTGAATCTCTTTACAAGTGGATTGAAAGCACAGGTCGATTCAAATCGTATGAGTCTGATGAACTCCATGCTGATGACTTGTCAGAAGAACTGGACGACATTATGGAGCCATCAATTTATGAGCAAGAGAAAGAGGAAGAAGGGGAAGCATTGTATCTATAATAACTAATCAAGCAGACATGATATAAATGGTCATGTCCGTTTAACTATTCATTATACGGAATAGGGAAAATTTCTGGTGGCCGTTCAGGGGGTACAAATAACAAGCAAAGCACAAGCGGGTGGGTTGGGGAGATCTCCGTTGAGATAAACAAGCTAACCGAACCGTATTGAGACCAGATGTACCTGCAACGATAAAATCAAATTTTTACAAATATTTTTCGGAACACTTTTCACACAACAAAAAATCTCAGTTGCAGCAAAGATCAAGCTGAGATTTTTTTGTGGGGTGTGTTAGCGCTACCTTGTCTACTCCTAGGTAGTCTTATTAGCTAAACTAATCCTTGACAGGAGCGAGGGATGAGGACACTTTCGTACAAGGGTTCTCCCGCTCTGAAAAAGTGTTCGTGATATAGAAAAGGAAAGATCAATCAGAGAATTTTATAACTCCTCAATGGATTTATCTATGTTTTTAAGTAAATTTTTTAGAAGAATTGGCGAATAAAATATCTGTGGTTATACTAGCAAGTATAGCAACGGACAGAAAGCTCAGGACAACAATCAATTCACAATGTAAGCTGTTGAAGGCGTCTACAGCCGACTTGTCCTAACGGCTTTGGCGACTGCTATAGTTGTATTCAAAATCTGATAAAAAGCAAATCAATGTCTCAATATTATGTTCTTTATGATACACAATATGAATTGCCAGTCTAAAAAATAGTACAATATGACAAAACTTTTTCAGTCGTTTCTTGTTGTTTTTTTAAGAGAAAGTGTAAAAATATTACTTCTGTTTAAATTTTAGCAAAGAATCTTGTTTGACTACATAATTAATTTTTGCAAATTAGCTGTAATCGTTGGTGCATGACACTTCGTTAACGCCACTCTACGCATTTAAGATAAATTATAATCATCACTTTTTAGTACTGTCATTATAAAGAAATAAATTGCTGAGATTGGTAAACTGGAAATTTTGATGTAAAAAATAAGATACAGCTGTGGTTGATGCTGTAAATCTAGTATTTACGGATATTCAGCTAGAGCTAATGTTCCCGAAGTACAGAAAAATTATTTGAGTTCTGAATCAGGAAATTATATGAACAGCGATATAGCAGTAGAGAAATTGCGCCGCTATAAAGAGTATGGGGAATCTGTAATCCAGAACCTTGAGTTGGTTTCACAAAACCCACCTCCTCAAGAAAGTTGGGTTCCTAGCAGTCTTCATGAAAGTATCCAGCGCCTTCAGCAGTCTGCTCAAAGAACGGTGCAACTTGCATCCTCGCCAGTCAAAATCGGTATCATGGGGGAATTCAGTAGTGGAAAAACTTTACTTTTAGGCAGTTTGATTGGCTACGCAGATGCTTTACCAGTCAGTGAAACCCCCACGACAGGAAATGTGACTGCTATCCACCTTGTTCAACAAAGCGACTTTCAAACAACGAAACTTGGCAAGTTTACAGTTGAATATCTTTCTAATGAAGGAGTAAAAGAGTGTCTGCGCTTTATGTTAGAGGAAGCGCAGCAACGAGCAAAAGCTACAGAATTTCCTTCAGCACAGCTTGATGCTTTAAAAAGTTTACACCCCACGCGAGAAGTTGACATTAATGGTATTTTGAGATGGTGCGAGCAAGCGTGGAAGCTGCAAAGTTTGGAACTACGCTCTCTGCTTAAGGAACTGGTTGCTTTTGTCCGTACCTACAGCGCTTATAAAGAAGATATCTGTGGTAAAAGTTACCAAATTGACAACACGACTGCTCACAAAGGACTAAGGCTTGCACAAGCGCCGATAAATATTTTAGAACTTAGCTTTGACCATTTGCCCTCTACTCCCAAACGCTGGGAGAATTTAGCACAGCCGTCAGCTCAAGATTTGCAAAATAGCTTCTCGCTGATTCGTCGTGTAGATGTCACAGTTGAAATATCAAAAGAAATTTGGGATTTGTCTTCTTTACAAGGGACTAATGAATTTATTCTTTTAGATTTTCCAGGCTTGGGATCTGCTGACTCTGGTGTGCGGGATGCTTTTTTATCTTTACGAGAACTCACAGATGTACAAACTATTCTGTTGCTGCTCAACGGTAGATATCCTGGTGGTGCAACCGCAGCGAAAATCCGCAGTATGCTAGAACGGGATAAGGGACAAGACCTGAGAGACCGTATTATTGTAGGTGTAGGGCGCTTTAATCAACTACCCCTTACAAGTAGTGATGAACGGATTATTGATGATCTTTTATATGAGATGCTGCTTTCAGAAGAAGCTGTTCTTGATGAACTCGGTATTCTGAAATTGGCGATCGCCAGCGCAAACAATTTGACGACAGAAAAAAAGAATATTGTTTTGTTGTCGCAACTTTATGGATTAACGAAACTCGCAGAACTTTCTTCTCTTGTACAAGTTTGCTCAAAAGAATTCTTAAGTGAACTGGACAAACCCAACAAACCAGAGGAAACTGAACTGCGGCAGAAATGGCAGAAATTAAGTGAAATGCTACCTTCTTCTAGTATATTACACAAACAATTGAGTGACTATGCTGAAGATGGTGGTATTGGAAGATTACGTTCATTACTGAAAGAACATGTTGCCCTTCATGGTATGAAGCAGCTTGTAGAAGACACTCAAAGAGCTGCTGAGGCTTTGCGCAAAGAGCAGAATAATCTCAACAATTTGCTTGAAGAAATCCCCGCTTACATACCAGTTGAGGAAAGTTCTACTTTTTTCACCCTGCGGGAAGCAATTGAAAATGTTGTCACAACCTACAGACGATTTCAAGAAGATTTAGAGAAGCAGCCTATTCTAAAAAACCGTCATACTATAGCGGTGAGCGAAGTTGTTAAAAATGAATTAACGAATAAAATCTTCTTTGATTGGAGCGAATGGACTTTGCTTTTTGATAGAACCCAAAATGGAACAATATCTCTAAGCAAAAGTGAAAGCATTTTTGGAGAGGATGAAGTTGATGATTCGATTCCGACAAAAAGCGATGATTTTTATGCGGCATTTGTCAACACTATTAAAGAGATGCAAGGTTTTGCCCATGAGCAAACGACAGAAGCTGTAACGGACTTATTCAATAAATTATCTACTGATGTACAACTAGAACGCGAAAAACTCAGTTCAATTTTGCTACCAGAAAAAGAAAAACAAATTGAACAAAAATTTGGGAAAAGTCAAGTCCGCTTTTTCAGAAATCTCTTGCGTGCTGTTGATCCTGCTAAGAAATGGCAAAATCTGATCATTCAACACAGTGGACTGGCTAGTAGTGCTACTCCTATCAATGCTGACATTTTATTCCCTTTAGCACGCAAGGACGACAAGCATCAGAATGGTCAAATCTTTGATTGGAGTCCGGATAAACAGTTTCGTGTTCCCCCTAGACCATTCAATCACCAAATTGCCGTTTTGCGACTGCGAGATGAAATAACTGCTAGTGCAGGGTTGCATCTTGTGCAGTATGTGAGTCAGTTAACTAAGCAGGTGAAATCTTCTTTTTCGAGAGCTTTGAAAGAAATTGTAGATAATCTGCAAGAACTTTTAAAGTCGAAAAATGAACCTTTACTCAGACACATAGCATCTGCACAAGAGGAAACCTCGACTCCTATTCCACCGTGGTTAGAAACTCTTTCTCAAATTCCGACAATTTCTTATCCACAGGAGATGAGTCATTAGTTAATTGGTTAGTTGTTAACAGCAATACTACACTAATTCCGAATAGGTCGTGAACAATAAAGACAAAAACGAACCGCAAAGAGGAGCCAGCGCCGTGGGCGGATCCCCCGACTTGAGGCGACTGGCGTCGCAAAGAGCGCAAAGAAAGAAAAGAGGAAGAAGCTGTACTACTCCTTTACCGGTGTAAGATTACCTATCTTATTTTCTTCTTCCTATGCGCCAAGGGCGCACGCTACGCTAACGTGTCCTATGCGCTAAGGCGCACGCTTCGCGAACGTGTCTTTGCGGTACCCTGCGGGAAGCCGCTCCGCGTCTACGTTAAATTAGGTATTCTTTGGGCGGGAAGGGAGTAATCATTGAATAAACTTCTAGCAATAAATATGAAAATGGATATTTATGATTACATGTCTTTCAAGATTGCTAGAGGTTTAATTGCTAACGACTAACTATATTGAAATTTCAGGAAATACATGAGATGGGTGTTAAAATTGAGCTTTTAAACCGCTACCAACTGCGTACAAAAGATGATGAGTTATTACTTCTGCCAGTTATTGAAATAAAACCTACTGAGAGTTTTAATTTACCTCATATCTCCAAAATTGATATTGTTGTCAGCGGAACGCCAGAAAAGTTAGCAGCACAAATACAATCTGCTTATAAAAGTGTTAACTTTAGCGCTAGTAGATTCCTGAGACTTTCGACACCACAGCGATTAAAGCAAACTGAGTGTAGGTGGAATGAACCACTACCAGCAGGTGTGAACTGCACTTTGCAAGTCATTGTTGAGTATTTTGATTCGGATGAAATAGGTAATCCTAATTTATCTACAAGCAAAAACTCTACGGCTGAGTGCAATATATGGACTTATGCAGGTATTGAAGATACCGTAATACAAATGTCAGTGAGAGATACGCTACCATTGCCACTACCAGAACCTTTTGACAAACCCGAATCATCTCAAGAAAGCAAAAAGCCAGAAATTACTTATCCAGGCTGGTTTGCGATTGATTTCGGCACTTCTAATTCTACAGTTACGCTCTACGATCCCAAAGTCATTGTCACTCCAGATAGTTTACCTAGCGAGCAAGAGGTGCGGCTACGGGAACGTATGGCACTATGGTTAAATCAGCGTCCTGTGGATAATGTCCCAGGTATCAGTCGTCATGCTTGGGAACAGGAATGGCAAAAGTTTTTAACTGAACTGAGTAAAGATTTTGTTTCAATTCCTGATTCTGTTCACCAGAATTTGGGGGAGCAACTTTTTCGAGGTGTTGACAGTACTGAGTTATTGGAAGCTATCCGACAGATAGAAATTTGTTTGAGTAAACGTCTTGGTTGGTTTCGTCGCGCCGCCAGTAAACGGTTGAATCAGATCTATCACGAAGTTTTCCGCGTACCACCTCTGGAATGGCAAAGTTTGATTCCAGTAGAATTGGACAAAGACCGTCGTCTTAATGAAATTCCTAGTGAGTTAGAAGTTGTTAATCTGGAACCTTCTTTGTCAAAAGATGACTCCGCAAAGGTGAAAGTTGTTTTAGGTGAACAATCTAGACAGCACAGATTAGACACGATTGGAAATGGGGAGGAAATTGAAGGGAGGTTCCTCCACTCACCCAAGCGCTATTTTGGTCAAGAACGTTCTTTTAAAATTACACTAGATGACCAAGAAGATACAATTGAGGTTAACAAGCTGCTTCAAGCTGCTTATGCTGAGCTGATTTCGCTGACACAGAATTATCGTCAACGTTACCCAGGTAAGTGTTCTGAGGGTAAATTCTACCGTGCAGTGGTGACTTACCCAACGATCGCCTCACCATTTGTGCGCCGCGAAATTGAGAAGCTGGTGAAACAACTGGATATCGAAGATGTGCAGATGGCTTATGACGAAGCGATTTCGGTCGCCATCTTCTTTTTATGGCGAGAGTTTGGCGGTGATTTGAATGTGGGGATTGAATCTTTCAAAACCCGTTGCCGTTACAATGGGGATAAATGGTGGCAAAATGTCCTCGTTTTGGATATTGGTGGCGGAACCACTGATTTAGCGCTTATTCGCTTGACACTGGAAGAAATTAATCCCTTTGAACCTGGGGAAGACCGAGGCGACGGCGGACGGTATTATAAATTAACTCCTAAATTATTAGGTTCTTCCGGACATTTGCAGTTGGGTGGCGAGTTGATTACTTTGCGGTTGTTTTTGTTGTTGAAGGCGGCGATCGCAGACTGTTTACTCACAGCCGTAACTGAAGAACGTTTACCAAAAGATGTGTTGAAAGTGCAGCCAGAAGAGTTGAGCGATCGCTTTCTTAATAACAGCAAATTCTTACCTGGTAGCCTATTGGCTTGTGTAGACAAAGAAATTCGAGAAGGCGATGCTTACAAGGATGCTTTAAATGCAGCAGAAAAAGTACTTCCCACTCGCTGGAAATATTCATCATCTCGCGCACAAACTTTCTACACTCTTTGGGAACAAGCAGAAAATGCAAAAATAGCACTAGGTCAAAAGCGCCAACAAGATGCACCCGAACCTATCTTCATTCTTGATGGATCAAAAATCTCTGAACTGCTGCAACAAAACGATATTGATTTATCAACTGAAGTTGTTGATAACCTAAGTGTAACACTCACAGTACAGCAATTTGAAAGAGCAGTATCTCCTGTGATTCGAGAAGCGGTTGGTATTGGTCAAGGATTGCTCGAAAATGCTTTAGAAAACAAGCTTTACCATTCCCGAAATTCTCAAAGTAGCAAAGAGCAAGTTGACTGGTTGATTCTGTCTGGAAAAACTTGCAACCTTGAATTAGTTGAACGTGAACTTTATCGAGTTTTTAGCAAGTCTGACTATTTTGTTTGGAATGAAGAGCGAGTCACCTTTGAACCCGAATATACAAAGCTTGCAACCTCGGCTGGAGCTTGCTTTGCAGAAAAACTAAGACAATTGGGTTTTGCGCCGAAAGAATCTAAAGAATTGCTACGTAGAGGAGCTAATCAACTCTATATTGATGTCAAAAATCTCTTTTATTTTCTGCCATGCTCTTTTAAAAGAGAAGTGATTGGAGGAACTTTAGATCCAATTTTTCAAGCTGGGCAAGAACTTTATCAACTAAAAGCTGACGATGCAATGGCGAAATACCGCAGTAGTTGGCAAGGTATGCAGTTAACAAATAATATCATTCGTCAGGATTTTGAGAATATCAAACCTCAACTTTGGGGTAGTTATAACGGCGATGCTTTGAGAAAGAAACTGGAAATGAGTGAGGAAGATTTTAAAAGTTCTATCAAAGTCCAGTTTGAAATTAATCAAAAGCTTGATATTGATTTACTACTTTGTCGGGGAAATCCTCACTATTTAATTCCTGTGAATATTCCCTGTCTTGATGCGGCAAAAGTCATAGGAATACCAGATGTTATTTCTGAGGAAGATTTGGTGGTATGTGATATTGCTGTGAATGTGGCTGAATCGGCAAATGCTCTCAAAACAGATGCTCATACTGTCGTATTTGAAGCGGATAAAAACTATAGCAGAAATTTGAGAGTGTTTCGATATGATGATGGTGCTATACAACCACAAATGATGGGGTTAATTACTGAATTACCTTCCTTTCCTACGAGTGGCAAACATACATTCTACTTTCAATTTCACAATCCCAAATCTAATAAATGGGAACTGATTGGCGAATTACCCGAACCAGAAGTCAAAAGTGAATATCCTTGCCGATATTATGTCTCTCTCAATCAAAAAGGTATCCTGAAAGTACATGCATTTGAAGTACCTTATTTGACATCAAAAAATCCAGAATGTCTTCAGCAAGAAGGATGTGTTTTTCGAGATAATCTCCAACCACAGCCTAACGATGTAAAGGCAGAACGTGATCCGTTTTCTGGAGAACATTGAAACAGTTATAGGAATCCAGTTTGATTCGGTGAATTGACTCGTAGAGGTAGGGAACGCTTAACAGGGAACAGGGAACAGAAAGTGTACCTAGCTTCGTCTCTTTTGTTAACTGTTAACTGTTAACCCTTCGGGTTCGCCAGATGCCTACGGAGGGAAACCCTCCTGCAGCACTGGACTCACTGTTCACTGTGGAGAACTTGGGAACGAGAGAAATTTAAAACTCAAAACGGAGGATATATGCAGCACCTCAGCAAGTTATTGAAAGTTGACAACTCAAATTTAGCTTGGGTATTGCGGTTGAGTTTGCACGGACTGCGGACTCAATTACAAGAAGCTTTAAAAACCGCAACTACAGATCCAGGAAGCACTGCTTGTCAAGAATTGCTGAGGGAATTAGATATACTTTTGCAAGAAGCTTTTCAACAGGAGACTTTGAGTGAGGAAACTGTCTTGTCCTCACAGGAGAATTCTTGTTGGGAAGATGTGTTAGAACCAGTCACCAGTGAACTAAAAGACGAACTCAAATTAAGACAACTGAGTGAAGTTTTGCTATCTGACCGAGAAATATCAAATTATATCGGGGATTACCAAATTCTTAGCACTCATGATAGTGATTTGTGGAACGAGATGCAACGTTTGCTCTTACGCGTTCCTGAGAAGATAGCTCATATTTGGCAAGAGCAAATGTTAACACAAGCAAGTCAAGTGGGTGCAACAGAAGATAAGCGCTCATCGCACTTATCACTACCTTTCATCCGCAATGAATATATCTATCCTGGTTTGAAAGGGAAGGTAAAAGCGACTGGCTTATACTTATCAGACCAAGTTGATTTTGATCCACGATTAATGGTGAAAAGACACGATGGTGAACTTGATTTGTTAGCTGGGGTGGTTTCTATTTGTCTGAAATTTATTGAACTCGATTTATCTTTGCACCATGCGCTCAAAAGTGTTGATAGATTCGGTGTGAGGTCTTTAAACGATGAACGAGAAAAGTCTAAATATATTACAGCACTGATAGACCGTTTTCGTCGGGTACAAACCACTGCTGATAATGTCGATCCAGTTGTCGCTTTGCGTGCCAGACTTGATTTAGATGAAGCAATACACTCTTTGGTGTATTTGCCATGTGCTGAGCGTTATTCTTGGTGGGGTAAATTGCAACAAGAAGCACGGCGTACTCTGGACTCAATGGTAGAGAAAACTCGTCATGCTGGCTATCATGTGCAAATTCGTCCATTATGGGGAACCTATGCTGATGTTTTTAATTGGTCAAAGGACGATTTGCAATTAGATATTGGTGGAGTGCGGGGGGAGGTGTCTGCATGTTTGCGGGTTTATGCCAAGATTAACGATGAGGTGCTTCCAGGAAGAGTTCTTTTTCGTTCGTCTTGAGTCGCGGATTTTTTTGTTGGGGCTATTGCTGGATGTGATATGAAAAGCGATACGCCTTTGGCGTCTGCACTCCGTGCCATCGCACCACTCCTGAAATCCCTAAAGGTCATAACTCGCCCCATTCTCAGCTAACCACCGCTTCCTTTCCAAATAATCCGGCACAATACGCTGCACTCTATCCCAAAACTGATTGGAATGATTTGGTTCAATCAGATGCACCAGCTCATGAACCACCACATACTCAATCATGGGACGCGGTAGCATCGCCACTCGCCAGTGGAAATATAAATCTCCCTTGTGTCCGCAGGAACCCCAACGGTAGCCTAATTCGCGTACCTGTACTGAGCGGGAAGAAGCATCAACTTTATTGACAAAAACAGCGAGATATGTGTTTAAAATTGAGGACAGGCGATCGCCATACCACTGAATAAAACATTCTCGTCCCCGTAGCTGTTCTTCGCGCTGCAATTCAAAACGGCTTTGGTAAAACTTGAGTGGTGGTTGTCCTTTTACGCTATCTACTAATTTCAGGCGATAGCTGCGTCCTAAGTAGTAAAATCCTTCACCGCAAACGTATTCCTTTACACCTACTGGTGGATTAAAAAACTCTTTTTTTAACAGTTTGCTGTAAATCCAGTAGCGTTTATCATTGACTATTTTCTCCAGAGTTTCTATTGACACTTCTGGAGATGAAGCTATGATTAATTGACCGTCACGTTCGACGGTAATCCCTACGGTACGACGTTTAGAACTGTGGCGTAATTCAAAATTCAGTTCGCCAAAGGTGATAGTTGTCATGCAATTAAATTATCACGATTTAGGCGAGCGAGTTGCACAAGTTTCTCTGCTACTATTTCTAATTGGTCGTAATTCACGACATCATGATCATCCAAGTAACCTGCTATCCACTTTCTCAAGTCTTCTTGACTGACAAGACTATCCCAATTCACTCGACGAATATCTTGGCGGATGTGTTCGACAATTTCTTTTGTCGCTTGGGCAAGTTGAGTTAATTCTTTGGTGGAATGTTCGGCTAAAATATAAAAAAATGGAAGTTGAGTTTTCGGGTTGAGTCCAGTTTCATCTGTAGAACGACCTGCTTGTATTTCTTGGATATATTGCCACAAGACATTAACTTTTTCTAGCCAATTATCGGCAAAAGATTCTAGAATCTCTGTTAATTGAGCGCTTAATTTTTTGTAATAAGCTGGGTCTTCATCGTAATGTATACTGATGTGATGGCGGGCAGCAAATTCCATTTCGGCAGCTTGCACTTTCATTGAGCGATGGCGCTGGACGTGGGTTTTGAAGTTTAAAGACAGAATATCAATTGGTGGAACTTTTAAGTCAATCCCCTGTGCTTCAATGTATTGGTCAATTAATGATCTAACCTTTTCTTTGGCTGTGACTATATTAAGTTTTTCATCTCGATAAAGGTCTGCAACAGATTTTTTTATAAAACCGAGTTTTTTAGCATCCTTAACAAAATTATAGGGATGACGGGCTTCTGGTCGTGGCAGAATAATATCAAGGGTATCGATGAAGTCTTTCAAAAATTCGTTGAATTCTACTCTCAGGCGTTCATCTCGCAGTATGTCTACACAAGCATCTACGTCATCTATTGTGCAGCCGTTTGCAGTGAATAAATTGATAACTCGCTGATGGCGATCGCCTAATTTGGGAATTTCGTCCGCAATATCAAACCAGGCTGATTCTGTATCGACTTCGTCGTAAATTGCTAAGGCTTCTGCAAGGTTGACACCGTAGTAATCGACGACTAAGCCATATTTTTTGGTATCGTTATAGATGCGGTTCACGCGGGCGATTGCCTGCAACAATTCATATTCTTTCATCCCCCTGTCTAAATATAAAACTTGTTCGTTGGGAGCGTTAAAACCAACCAGCAACATACTTTTGACAATTAAGAAAGCGAGACTATCCTGTTTTGTGGAGTCAGAATTTACTAGAGATTTTTTAAAGCGTTCAATGCGTGCTTCTTGCTTACTTTTATTTGTCCACTCTTCCCAACTGGAGTCATCATTTTTATCTCCAGAGATGATAACGCCAAATTCTAAACGGCGGATGGTTTCTAAATAGGGAAGTGCTTGGGCTAAAAAGCGCGTTTCTTCATTCACAGATTCTAAAACTTCTGAGTCGAGACTTCGCAGAATGGGGGCGCGAGTTTCTAGTTGTTGCACGAGTTCCTGCTGTGCTTCGACAAATGCACCGTAGTAACGAACAGCAGCGCGACGGCTAGGGGCGACGACTTGCGCCTTGAAGCTTCCGGGTAGAATACGCTCAACATAGTGGCGTAGCATATTTTTAGCTTTGGCTTTAATGAGTTCGCGTGCTTCTGCAACTTGGGTTTTGGTAGCGTATCTAGTTTTTATCTGCGCCCGTTCTTCTGGGGTTTTGTCTGCAAAGATGATTTCAAAAAGTTTATCTAAATCGTCCCCTTGGGTGACTGCACCCCTGGCTTCTAAACCTTCGTAGAGGATGGGTAAGGTAACACCGTCTTCTTGAGACTGACGGATGTTGTACTGATCGATGAAGGAACCAAATATTTGCTTGGTGGTTTTTTTGGCAGATGTGACGATGGGAGTACCAGTAAAACCAATGCGGACACAATTGGGTAAAGCTTCGAGTAAATTGGTGTGGAGAGTGCTGGCGTGAGAACGGTGCGCTTCGTCGATGAGTACTAGGATATCTTCGGAAGGGTTGAGGCTTTTTGGCATTTTTTCCGGCTGTTCCTCTTGTTCGGAATCTTCGCCACCTTTGAATTTCTGAATCATTCCGAAAACTAAGCCTGCACCTGGTTGTTGCAGGAATTGTTCTAGCTTTTTGACTTTTTTCGCTATCTGCAACGGTTCGCCTGAGAGAACAGCAGTATCAGAAAGTTGCTTTTCTAAATCGGTGCGATCAGTCACGACAACTATCTTGAAGCGGCGTAATTCGCGAATCGTGCGGATTTTCCGAATTAGGTAAATCATAGTCAGGCTTTTGCCAGCACCTTGAGTATGCCAGATAATACCACCGCGTTGATCATCTGTACTGTGTTGGGAACGGGTTTGATTGTGTTGCAGTCGAGCAATTGCTTCCAAAACTGCGCGATATTGTTGGTAACGGGAGACAATTTTAGTTGTGCGTCCGCCACTGGTTTCATATAAGGTAAAGTTTCGTAGGATATCGAGGAGATTCGCAGGGTTCAGCATTCCGGCGATCAGCATTTGTCGGGTATTGACTTGAGAAACGCCTAACTCTGCGGCTATCTCGGCTTGAGTGCGGGGTATGGTATCCTTCCACTCCACATAATACTCATGGTTTGCACCCACTGCACCCGCCACCGCCCGTCCTCTAGAAGCGGCTATCATTAACAAGTTGTAATGAAATAGTTTTTCTGCGCCTTCTGGTTGAGTGCTATTACGTTGGTTCGAGTATTGCAACAAGTCGTTAATTGCTGCAGTGATGGGATTATCTAAGTTGGGACTTTTGCACTCAACGACGACAAGCGGGATACCGTTGACGAACAGCACAACATCAGGAACGATAAAACCTTTATCTGCTGTTATCCAAAGGGGATCTACTCGATATTGATTGATTGCCAGAAAGTCGTTCTTTTCAGGATGCTCAAAATCAATATAGTGGACTGTGTGCTGTTTGCCGTCTTTTCCTAAAACAGTAGTGCCAAAAAGCAGTAATTCTGTAGCAGCTTTATTTGCTTCCATCAGTCTTGATGCTGCTAAACGCTCAAGTTGACTCACCACTGCGTTGACTTGGATATCATCAAGCCAAGAATTACGATTGTCATCTAGGTTGATGCGTTTGATGACTGTTTTCAAGCGTTGGATGAGCAGAACTTGTTTGAAGTTTTCGCGTTCGGTGATTTGGGAGTTGAATTTATCGCCTTCGATATGCTGCCAACCCATGCTAATAAGTTGGTCAATGGTAGGCTTTTCTACATGGATATATTCTGGGGTTGATTGTGGCATGGTGGCAGTTTTTACATGCAGCGATATATCTATCATGCACCAGGCTCAACTGTTTCTTGAAGAGGAAGCCGCCAGATTGGTAGAAATTACTAATTCTTGCCAATATACATATATATTAAATCTAGGAGGTAAACCATCTATGACAACACTCAACATCTCTTTACCTGATTCAATGCGAGCTTTTATTGATGAGCAGGTTGCAAAAGGTGGCTATAGCACTGCGAGTGAGTACATCCGCGATCTCCTTCGCCAAGCCCAAAAGAAAGCAGATCAACAGAAGTTAGAGGCGATGTTGTTGGAGGGTTTGGAAAGCGGTGAACCGATTGAAGTGACAGATGAGTGGTGGGAACAAAAACGCGCTCAACTCATGCAACGGTTCCGCCAGCAAAAGAAATGACGCGACGCATTATTATCAGGCCAAAGGCAAGCCAAGAAGATGAGTCTAATTTTTGGTATTCTTGACTCGCACTTTTCCAGTTAATAAGTCGTGCATTAGTCCTTGTTTTTGGAGTTTGAGCTTGTTAAGGTAGGCTTCTTCTTTGCGGATGCGGATGTTGTGGGTGTCGAGTATTGTTTGAATTGCCCTTTGTTCTTCAATTGAAGGTTTGGCTATCAGTAACTTTTGAAGCTCTCCGACATTAAAGTGCTGTTGAGCTAATCCACCTTGCACACGAAGAACTTGACCTTTTCCAAAATCTGAATTAATCCACGTTGCAAGAAATGCTGAATTAATTTCTGCACTTGGTCGAGAAATAATAATATCAACGCAATTAGCACCATCAAAGTCAGGAGAAACAACACAAGATGTTCCTGGGTAGCCAGTACGAACGGTAAGCACGTCTCCTGTACGAATCATACTTTTAGCAAGTATTCGGTTTGATTGCTCAGACATAAATACTAAGTCTGAAGGATCTAAACCTGCTTCACGAACATTTGCAGAACGGAATACAGGAACTCCAGAGGGCTTGTAATACTGTGATGGTTTGATAACAATTCCAACAACTATTTCTCTACAAACGGATTCACAAGTCCTAATCTCCCACTCCTTGGGAATTCGTCCCAACACCGAATCTTTAAACTCTTCAGGATGCGCCTCTGCATCCCTCAACTGTCCATTCTCATCTAACCCGCGTGTGAGCAAGTCGTGCAGCAGCCCAGCTTTGATTTGTTTAAGTTTTGTAATGAGGGAGGAGGTGTGGGCGATCGCATCATCCACCGTGTCCAAAATTTCAATAATTTTTTCTTGCTTAAATACAGATGGAAGTGTTACCCAGAGCTTAGTTAACTGTTCTTGATTAACATTAACATTAGCGCTTCTTGTGGCAATTTGAAAGACACGGTTACGAAAAAACTCGTCCCGCATCATTTCACAAAGAAATCTTGGCTTAACAGTAGAAGTTGATAATCTAAAGCGAATAATAAATCCGCAAAATATTACTGGTTCATCTGCACCTTCAAAAACAGTTGGATAACCAACACCCTCTAACTTAACTGACGAACGGTCAAGTAAAATGTCTCCTATTTCTAGTTGATAAGAAGCTATTTCTGACTGGTTAGCATTCATTCGACCTAATTTCTCTATATTAATATGCGGTGTATATACATCTAAAATATTTACGAACTTAGTACCAAAGCCAAAATCTTTTTTACCCTTGTTGAGTCCATTCTGAAAAGTACCTAACTCACCAAGAGTTTTTACATCCCAATCCTCTGGAATCCTCCCAACAGGTGAATCCTTAAACTCCTCAACCTTAACCAAAACCTCACGCATACCCCAACCCCTGTAAAAACTTCCTCAAATCTGAACACCCTGAGATAAAACACCCAAAATCTTATTTATCTCCTTAATATAATAATTATTCAAATCAATAAACACATCAGAACCTTGTAACTTCAAAAACTTCCAAATATCTCCCGTTGTCACTGCACCATAAATAGTTTTAATTTCATTTCCTTCTTCTTGGTTAAACAATTGTGCTGCCAACATCGCCGCTGCACATTGACCTAATCCGCCTTTAATATTTTCATTTTTCGCTTCTACAATAATCACCACAGGTGCATTAATTGTTAATTGTTCTTTAGAACGACTGATGATAAAATCACAATAACCATTCAGTCCTTTCTCAGCATCAACATTAAAATCTGTTCCAGAAAATAAACTAATCTGATAATTAGCCTGACGTCTCACCTCTAATAATATTGGTGTAATAATCATTTCGGAACGTGCTTTTTCGGTATTAATTGCTAAAGCCAGTTCAGTTGTTTCTTCTAAATTCGTTATTAGCTTATCACTGACTTGTACAGGTTCTACGTTTGCGAATAAATCAACTTCTTCATCAATACGAATGTTGAAATTCTTTTTAAATTTACTTAATGTAAAGTCACTATAAGCCATTGTTAACACCTCAACTTATATACCCCAACCCCTGTAAAAACTCACTCAACCGCTTCGCCGCTGCATCGCGTTCCGTCTCAATATTCTGCAACGTCACGCGATACTTATCCCACCAATTCTCTACCGCTGCAATCACCTGCTGACGGTGCGCGGTGACATATCTCTCTAATTCAACAATTAAGCCATCCTTAAAAATTCCTAACACCAAACCCCGACATTCTTCATTTGTCAACACCGCACGCGCAACATCCAAACGCTTTACCAATTCCTTTTTGAGCGTCCTCAATTTTGCCTTAGCTTCCTTCAGTTGCTTAGTAATTTCCTTTAATGGTTCTAGTTGTGCTTCAATCTCAGCAATTTCTACTTCAGTCTGCTTAATCAACGCCTCAAAGTCAGCAAATTTATCTGCATTCAATAAAGGCGACTTCTTTAAAATCTTGAGTTCCTTCTTCGGCTCTTTAACCAAATTTTTCAGATGCTTAAGCTTTGTGTCTAATTCCTTGACAATATTAACCGCTTCTGCTTCTTCCTCACCTTCTTCCCCAGCTTCCGCCTCCGCTTCTTCTGGGCGTTCAAAGGCTTCTTTCTGCTGTTCTAATTCGGCAATACTCGCCTCAACTGTGGCAATTTCCGTCAAATAACCCAGCATCAACCGCACGACTAATTTATGATTTAAGGGGTCAAATAAAGGCTTACTTTTCTTCTCTTCATCATCTTGTTCCAAGGCATCTTTAATTGTATCCACCCAACTATCAACTAAACCGCTAAAATCTGACTCAGATAAAGTTCGCAATTCATACTTCACCTCATCCCACCAACTCGCAACCACACCCGCCACCTTAAAACGATCAAGTAAACCCACAGGTGCCAAACTATCCACAAAAGAACTCAAAAATTCAGCACGGAGTTCCATCACTTTTTTCGTTTTCGGCAACTCACCCAAAGAAGGTGAGTGCATCTGCCACCAAGCAGCAAACACACTCATCAACTTACCTTCTTGGTGCTGAATGCCTGCATCTAATTCGATAAAAGTTTTTATCTGTCCTCTTTCGGTAATCGCGGGAATAAAATCTAAATAATCTGTCATTTATTCAAAAATCGGCTGCAAATCTAAAACAAATCCTGGTAAAACATCTTCACCCGATAAAGTCGCGGGAGATTGTAAAATTTTCACTTCTTGGTTAGGGTAATAAATTTCTACTTGCTGATTTTTAGGATTAATCAACCAACCCAAACGCAACCCATTAGCAATGTACTCGTGCATTTTTTCCTGAGTATCTTTTAGCTCATCGCTTTCTGAAACGAGTTCTACAGCAAAGTCGGGACATAAAGGCAAGAATTTCTTTTTTTGCGCCGCACTCAAAGCATCCCATCGTTCCATCTTCACCCAAGACGCATCAGGAGAACGAGTTGCACCGTTAGGTAACCGAAAACCTGTAGAGGAATCAAAAGCTTTTCCTAAACGATTTTGACGGTTCCATAACCAAAGTTGACCTGATAAATTAAAGTTACGGCTTCCTGTTTCTCCCCCAGTGGGTGGCATGATAATTAATTCTCCTTTGGCTGTAAGTTCGAGTTGCAAATCTCGGTTAGCGGTGGCGAGTTGTTCAAATTGCTCATCACTGAGTTTGAGAACAGGGGGTAATTGTAAAGTTACTGTCATAATTCATTCCTTTGCACTAAAATCCTATTTGAATTAAACCCATGCGCCGCTAAAAGTGGACGCTTCGCTTCTACCTCAGCTTTGGGAATTCCCCCAAATAAATGCGATCGCACGTCATGAGGTTCTGGTGGTGGGGCATTATCAGCATAGCGGCGAATATTGCAGTTGTAATCATTTGCTGCTAATTCTTCTTCATCCACGACTGCGGAATAACCAGGCAAAGACACAAAATTTTCAAACACCCAAGTCATCTTTTCAATATGCTCCGGTCGCAAATAATTCTGAGCACGACCAGTATAATACTCCGCATCAGCATTAATAAACAACACCTTTTTCTGACGTTCAGCAGGTTTTGCCTTACTAGGACGCATCACCAAAATACAAGCAGGGATACCAGTCCCATAAAACAAATTGGGCGGCAAACCAATCACCGCTTCTAAATTGTCATTTTTAATAAAACTTTCTCTAATTTTCTTTTCTTCGCCGCCACGAAACAGCACTCCATGTGGCATAACTGTCGCCATCACCCCATTATTTTTGAGAACAGATAACATATGCTGGGCAAACATCAAATCAGCTTTTTTACCTGTTTCCGGACAAAATCCATATGTAAACCGTTCCGAAAATTTTATATCTTTACGGCTATAGTTTTGAGAAAAAGGCGGGTTGCTAATTACCCGCTCAAAACGCATCAGTTCCCCATCGTTGAGATGTAAGGGATTAAGTAAAGTATCTTCATTTTGAATATCTGCATCCCTAATTCCGTGCAGCAGCATATTAATCTTACAAATTGCCCACACGCCGCCGTTATTATCCTGACCACACAAATGTAAATTATTGGCATTATCACCACATTCTTCCACATATTGCTTTGCCTGAATAAGCATTCCTCCAGAACCACAACAGGGGTCATAAACAGACATTCCTGCTTCTGGTTTCAACAGGCGCACCATCAACTGCACCACTTCACGCGGCGTATAAAATTCGCCTCCTTTTTTGCCAGCAGAATCAGCAAATTCCTTAATCAAATACTCATAAGCAGCACCTAACAAATCAGGAAATACAAAATCTTCACTTCGCAGACGATACTTATTAAAGTGTTGAATCAGTTCGCGCAGTTTAGCATCAGGAATACGACTTTTTCCCACCTGACGGTTAAAATCAATATGTCCTAGCACACCCGCCAGCGCTTGATTGTTTTCCTCCAGTGCTGCTAAAGCTTTATTCAGTCCATCAGCGACATTTTTATGGAGTTCATCACGAATATAATTCCACCGTGCCTTCTCTGACACAAAAAAAGTTTCTCTGTAACTCATGGGGTTTTCTGCTCTCATTTTCGCTTCTTCAAAAGAGCGTCCCCTTTGCAAATTCTGCTGTAAAATCTGTTCATACTGCTGTTCAAATACATCCGAAGCACGCTTGAGGAAAAGCATCCCAAAGATGTACTCTTTAAACTCAGAAGCATCCATCTTACCCCGCAGAATATCAGCAGCAGAAAACAGATGGCGTTCTAATTGTGGCAAGGTAAGTTTACCCATAATTGATGCTTTTTGCTCTTGTTCAATGTTTTGTCAGTATATCTCTAGCCGCGTTCTCCATGCGTGCTGTATGGATACACCACAGAACATTGCCCTAAATAGCCAGTCTTGCTTACCAACGTTTGCTCTTAGGCGTTCCTCAGAAGATAGCTCATATTTGGCAATAGCAAATTTTAACACAAGCAAGTCAAGTGGGTGCAACAGAAGATAAGCGATCGCCATCGCTCCTTTGGGCCACCCCCTGGCAACTCATTCAGGATGCTGGCTCTCAACTCCTGTACTTACCTGCTTATTTTCCTGACCTCAACAAGATTTCGCGATGTTGGTCTTGGTTAAAGTTTTGATAAAGTCAGCGTTTAATTACGTAACTGAGTTGATTATTGCCAATTTAGTTGGTACTATAAATTTAACCAAAAATTATGCATATATAGTCCGGGAACCAGCATAGTCTACCTCTGCAAAATATTAAGAAAGCAGACATTTATTTAGTGTATTACACCAGTGCTTCATCTGCTCAACAAATTTCACCAAATCTACAGATAGTGGAATTACCAGATAGCTTAAAAGTCCAAGCTGACTATGGTTTTACACTACTCAAAGGTGCGAGTTCTGCTATGTTCACAACTAGCTAATTACATCCTTTCACTCCTCTGGACAACAAATACTGGCAAAGTATGAATTTAGTAGTGCGAAGTCTGTTCCCAAATCTCAAGGAGTTGGTGGAATTTTACTTGCTGTGAATGTAGCTTTTGCACTGAAAAATAAACAAGCATCTGCCAAAAAGCAATTAGTTAAAGTAGGCGATGATCGCCACAGTTAGAAAATCAATGAATTTTGTTTTATTTGGAAACAAGCTGTTAGTCTACCCAACGAGAAAACAAACAATGAATAAGCTAACTATCTTTCCCTTCTTTTCTCAAGCAATGGCCAAGATTGGTACAACCTTGATACTAGGACTTGCATCTAGTCTCTTGCTTTCGGATCCCATCCATGCAGCCACCCTTGGCACTAACTTGATAGTGAATGGCGATGCAGAACAAGGGCAAGGAGATCCAATCGGTAATGCTGTTGGGGCTGATATACCTACTATCCCTGGCTGGACTACTACAGGTAGTTTCAGTGTATTAAAGTACGGGGCAACAGGTTTTAACTTTACCAACCCCTCAGGCAATGTAGTGAGCGTTACTCTTCCTGGTAATAATGTTCCAGGACCAAGCGATCGCGGAGCAAATTTATTCTATGGTGGTGGTGATCGAGCCTCTTCCAGTGCTTCGCAATTAGTCGATATATCCGATCTAGCTTCAACTGTTGATGCAGGTCAAGGTACATTTAACTTAAGCGGTTGGTTAGGTGGATATGGCACAGATGGAGATAGGGCATCACTAAACATTAGTTTTCTTGATCAAAGTAAGCAGTCTCTGGGTACTGCTAGTATTTTTGCGCCGACACCCACGCAAAGAAACAACACCACAGGCTTATTTTTGCAGTCAGCTAATGGCTCTGTACCTGTGGGTACACGTCAAATCAATGTACTGCTGAACGCAGCTTATGTCACAGGGCGGGTAAATGACTCTTACGCAGATAATCTTTCGTTAGTAGTTACTAAACCTGTTCCAGAACCCCTCACCATCTTAGGCTCAGTTGCAGCACTAGGATTTGGAGCCATATTCAAAAGACAGCGTTCAAAAAAGCTGCAAACGCAAAAAGTTTACAGAGAAATAGCTTAACTTCTAGAGTTTAGACTAAAGGCAAGCGATTGCCCAGAGGGCAGACGCCAAAGGCGTATCGCAATCCAGCCTTGCTTAATTACGCATATAAAATTTTACGTAATAAAGTAAAGTAAGTTGAAACTTTCCTAAAAAGAAAAAGCTCTCAGTGTGCTTCTACCCATTAATTGACCAAAATGTGAACCGTAACCTGACCAAAAGTTAACGTTATATTAAAGCTTTCAGCAATGTCAAGTTCCTAACATCTGCAAATTGTGCAAAGTGGCGTACATTCCTCCTTGTTCCAGCAACTGTTCATGACTTCCCTGTTCTATTAATTCTCCGCGCTTGAGTACGAAAATTCGATCCACATCACGAATGGTGGACAAGCGGTGAGCAATAATGATCGCAGTACGTTTTACTAACAGTTTGTCTAAAGCTTCTTGGATCAAAGCTTCCGTTCCTACATCCAGACTAGCTGTTGCTTCATCCAGTACCAAAATTTCTGGTTTGCGAATACTAGCACGAGCAAATGCTAAGAGTTGCTTTTGACCGCTAGAAAGGTTTGTACCTCGTTCTCTAAGTTGAGTATCATAACCTTGAGGCAGTTGTTCAATAAACTCAGCAATGTTAATTTTCTCTGCTGCTTGTTGAATTTGCTCAAAACTGTAGCTATCTCCTAAGGTAATGTTGCTTTTGACATCACCAGCGAACAAAAAGCCTTCTTGCAAAATCACCGCCATGTAACGGCGCAGTTCTGCTTGAGGGATTTCTCGGATATCTATACCATCTACCAAAATGCGTCCTTGGTTGGGTTCGTAAAGGCGACACAAAAGACGGATAATAGAACTTTTGCCCGCACCTGTGGGACCTACTAACGCGACTTTCTCACCAGGATGAATGGTAAAGTCCAAATCTTTGATAATATAATCATCATCTTTGTACGCAAACCAGACGTGTTCAAACCGGATTTCTCCCAATTCAGGTTGGAAATTTTCGCTTGGGAATTCCGGATTATCAGTTATTTCGTTTATGTAACCCAAGCGAGAATCCAAAATTGAGAATCTGGGATTAGCGCGATCGCGTATTTCTATTGGTTCATCCAAAACTTCACTCACGCGTTCTATTGCGGTGAAACCAGCTTGAATAACAGTGAATTTTTCCGCAAACTGTTGTAGTGGATCGAATAAGCGCTGAGCATACAATATAAATGCAGATAATATTCCAAAAGTCAAGTTTTGTTGCAGCAGTAAATAACCGCCCACCCACAAAACACCTGCAATACCAATCAGGGCAATCCATTCAAGGGTTGCGGAGACTGCTGACTCATAAAAGATAGTCTGATCTACATCGTTGATGTAACGTTGATTTTCAAGACGAAACAATTCTGCATTGAATTTTTCCCGCCGAAATAATTGTACGATGTTGATCCCAATGATATTTTCTTGTAACTGAGAATTCAGTCCAGAAAGTTCTTCCCTTGCCTTATAGTTTGCTTTGCGGTACTGCTTTTGTAAGTAGACTATAATACCTGTTATTGGTACAAGAACGATCAATAGCAAAAAAGCAAGTTGCCACTGTATAGAAAACATAAAGCTGAGAATCACCAGCATAGAAAACAAATCTGACACAATGCCTATAGCTCCAGTGGAAAAGACATCTCCTAATACTTCCACATCACTGGTGAGCCTGGTGATTAATTTTCCTACAGGTGTTCTATCAAAAAAACGCACCGCCAAGGATGTGACATGATGAAACAAGTCTCGACGGATTTCGGCAGTGATTTGCTGACCTAGCTTTTGTACCAAATAACCCTGAAAACCCGTAAACATCAGTCGTACACTTACCGTTATCAGCAACAAGACTTCGATGATATTTAGCCCTTGTGACAACGGACGATTTCTGAGAAACTCATAGGTGCTTGGTTCTTGGCGAATCAGGGAGATAACTTGTCCAATAAGCAGTGGTTGCACAGCATTAGCAACCGCTATTGGCACCAACAGTAACATAGCAAGCGCTAGTAATCGCCCACAACGGCGGGCATAAGGTAGTAGACGCAAAAATAACCGCCAGTCATTTTCACGCCGACGGTAACCTGTGTCAGATTTTTTCCGAGGTTTGGAGGTGCTCATCATAAGAGCATTATATTAATTTTTACAACCTAAAGTGTTCGCATTTCTACCCTCAATACTTTAGAGATACTTTCCCTTTAGATCTTTTCTTGATTGAACGATGTCAACGCACTAAAGAAATAATGTAGCGATTATTTAGAGAAATTTTGTGGATATTGGATGTCAAAGTAAAACGAACAAAAGGCAGTTACTAAATTTA
>NZ_JCACKO010000008.1:0-4892 GCF_059505445.1 Brasilonema angustatum
TATCACCTGAGCGTCAAGATTATTTCTCGTGGCAAGGGGCAAGCTGCCACCGCGTCCGCTGCCTATCGCTCCGGTGAAAAAATCACTGATGAACAACTTGGTAAAACCTTCGACTACACGCGCAAGCAATCCATCTATCAAGCAGAACTCATTGCTCCTGATAACGCCCCCGATTGGATGAAAAATCGCAGCCAGTTATGGAATGCTATCGAAAAGAAAGAGAAGCGTTTCGATGCACAGTTAGCCCGTGAAATTGAGTTGAGCATTCCCAAGGAATTAACCCACCAACAGAAGACCGAACTGGTACGCAAATTTGTTAAACAAGAATTTGTCAGCCGGGGCATGATTGCAGACATCACTTATCACAATTTCACCGGTCAAGATTCTCATAATCCTCATGCACATATCCTTCTCACGATGCGTAAAATTAAGGGGGATAACTTCGGGGATAAGTGCCTTGAGTGGAACCGAAAAGAACTTCTAAAGCAGTGGCGATCTGCCTGGGCTAATCACAATAACCGTGCTCTTCAACAAGCCGGGTTAGATATGCAGGTTGACCATCGCAGTTTTAAAGAACGCGGCATCGAAGACCGAGCGCCGATTAATGAATCTATGCAGGTTGCACAAATGCGAAAGAAAGCAGAGAAGCATCCGCTTAGATACCCCATGCCGGATAAAGCCAAACAGAACAACGAACTCAAAAAACTTAATCGCGAATTGGCAGACTTAAAACGTCAACTCGCTAAGGAAGAGGAAAAACAGAAACGCGAACAACAAGAAAGAAAGCCGCAGCAGATAACACCGAAAGTAAAGGAAAGCAGTCCGACCATACCAGAGCCACAGCCTACCCAAGCGGCACAGGAACTTACCGAAGACCAACGGGAGTTATTGAAATTCTGGCAGGAGTATCGTGAACGGGAACGAGGTAGCCAGCCCAATAAGGACAAAAAAGAAAGAGACTGGGAACCTGAAAGATAAATTCTAAGTAATAATAAATACGCTCTTATTTATGAGTATTTTTTATCAATTACATACCAAATAAAATAGCACAACTTTACCTCATACTTTCCTTTCGAGGTAAATCATCATGGATATTTTTGTGAAAAAACTCTCTGACAATAAAAGTTACGAGTTCTATTTCACTTTCACCAAACAAGAAATTAATGACTGCACTCTTAAACAATCTATTGGTAAAGACAATGCTTTTGACTTTATTAGAAATTTGATTGAGGAAGCTATCATTAAACCTAACAAAGAAGATAAGTTAGTGGAACTAATAGAAGACGAACCAGCATTTGAGCCAGTATACGAATATGGCTGTAATGCAGGTAATGGCTGGCTTCTACATGAAATTATCTCCTCAGATTTTAAAGGAGAGATTAAACCCTATGAAGAAGTCTTTGTTGTATTCATTAATCAAGAACAACCTAAAATTGTTAGAAGCCATGCAGACGAACTGATTTCGACAATCTGCTACAAGCTAGCAGAGTGGAATACTCCAGTTAAAAAATTCATGATTAACGCTCTCTAAGCTTTTTAATAATCGCCCTTAAGCCTATCTCAAAAGGTTAAAGGGCGATTGCCCATTTAAACATTAATTAGGAAGTAACTCACTTAATTCTTCCAACAACTTCAATGCTTTATCATATGTTCTCGGCGGTTTACCTGTCATACTTTGACTTGCCGCTTCTTGTGCCTGGTTGTGCCACTCCTCTACCAGTCCCGTTAATTCCTTAATTATCCCCCTTGCCCTTACTGCCGCTTCTACATCCTCCGCTGTGAAACTCACCGGAACCCGCCTTAATTTCGTCGGTTCCCCATATTTCGGCTTACGTCCTGCTCCCTCTCTCGCCCCACCCCTTGGCATGAGCTTTTACCTCTATTTTGATTTCGTACTACAATTTCATTATAGCACAAAATCCTGTACCGGACAATATTTCTGAAAACGTTTATCATATTCAAAACGCGAGATTCTTTAGAGACATTCTCCCTTAGCAATCTGATTTTGAAAACGTATATCATAATCAGAAAGTCGCTATTTTCTTAGTAAACAACGACCGAAACCACCCAACCGAATGTCTATACCCAAGCAAGCCTGTTGCCTGCTGCCGCCAGTAATCCGCTTGCTGCTGCCAGCGGTCACGGTCAGTTCTCAATTCCTCTAGCTGCTTTTCTTTATCCTCAATTCTCTGCTGTAACGCCTTTAATCTCTCCTCAAAAATCAAAGCAGAAAAAGACGTTACACCCTGTATCGAACCCTGTAACGCATCGTCACGAGATACATCATCACCTATAACACTGTCTGTTACGGGCGGAAAAACTCTGAACAACTCCGCCGGGTCAATCTTATATCCGGCATCAGTCTTTTCTACATAGGAAAGACGACCATCTTTTATCGCTCTCAAGATGGACATTTTACTTTTTCCTACTGCTTTTCCTGCCGTCCCAAGTGTAAAATACATCCGTCTCACTTCGTCACATTCCATAACGAAGTTACTGTAACGATTATTTAATTTAACAAGTCAAACCTCATTCGCTAATTCAGCATCAATTGACTTTTTCTTTCTTCCGTATCGCTTCTTCAATGTCATCCAATTAAAGAACTCTCCCCCCTGATTACCCGATTGTTCAGGGTCATCTTCTAAATGTACAAGGTCATCTTCTTCCTTTTCCAATTCACGAAAAAATGGTCGAAGCTCTCCAAAAACTTCTACCATTCTCACCCCATGCAAAATATCAGTCATCTGGTATAACCAATCCGGGTCATTCGCTAATTCATCCGACTTCACAGAATATTTTAATGCTTCTGCTACCGCCGACCTGATAGCAGCATTCTCTCCCTCTGTTCCTTTTTTTGGTTTCACACTCCTAACATCTACATTCGGGTCATAGTCAATTTTCAAAGCTTTACGCCAAAGAGCTATCCATTGCTTTTGATTGATATATTTCTTTCCAAAATAAGAAGGTGGAACAAGCAATAAGGCATGAAAATGAGGGTGAGGATTTCTATCTTTATCCTTGGTGATTTCCAACCCACGAATTGCCCCTATTGCTGGATAATCCTTATATCGCTGTAAGTTCTTCCATGCGGCTCGCATACGACCCAAGCAATCCTTCAAGTCTTCAAGAGGCGGGTCTTTTACCGTTAGAGTTAAAAATATCCATCTATAACCCGAATATTTTTTCTCAATCTCGGGCAACACAGAATAAATCCGGTACTTCCATTTCATCGACTTACGCCACTGACAACATGAGCAAAACCTCACTCTACAAAGGTAAGCATGATAAAGCCTTAACTGCATTTCCCCTGTTTGAGCATCCGTAACCCATCCATATTCCAGAATCGGCGCACATTCTGAAATCCGCTTTGCATATTTACGCTGCCATTCATGGGGTGAATGGCTATAATGCTCTGCTATTCGCTCTGAAAGCTGACGGTGATTATCCCAGGGCTTGTCTTTCTCTGAATAATCTGTCAGATACTCGACATCTAAAGAATTTTGCCCTAATATGGGTTCATATGCCGCTGCTGTTTCGCAGCCGGCGGTTAAAGTCATAAAACCCCCTAGTTATTTGTTGGTCTCGCAACCCAGATTCTAGGGGGTTTTACGTTTATCTGTCAAATCCTATTCAAAGCCTTGTCTAACCTGGCTTTGAGGCACATTTAAAACTGGCGAGTTATTTCTAAGGTATAAATACAAGGAATAGCTTCTGGATTTTGCCCCGTTTAAACGCGATTCTAGGGGGGTTAAAAGCATTTTAGCTAGTCTGGTAGCCAACTACCCCCTAGAGCGTCTCCTAGACCCCTTTACGGGGCGTATAGAGCTATTTTAAACCTCAACTACCATTATTTCTTTTTCGCCAGTATTTTATGACTACGATATTTCAATTTTTCGGATGCAATTTTTAGCACGGTGCTATCTGCTCTTAGTTGCTTACTATCAGCTATCAATTTGTCACTGCGCTCTGTTAACCGCTGATTGTCAGATATCTGGTGCATAATCTAAATACCGCCTCTGACGCTTTGCCTCATTTAAACACAATTTTTCAGGGGTCAAAAAACAAACGATTCTAAACTGGCTCGCCACATCCTCCCCCGCCCTGGCATACCCCACTATCGTTGCCCTTCGGGCTTTTTACATCTGTCTTGCCGGTGCAGTTCGTTTTTGAGTGGTGAAAACGCGCTTACTCAAAGCACCTGCAAGACTGCCGCACCCCCTACCGTGCCATCGTCCTCCCCCCACTCTTAGGGGGTGCGGCATTGCGTGGGATGAACAGCACGACACTTCGCTTCGTTTCGTTTCGCTCGCTACAGCCGCTTCACGCCTTCCGCTTACTCCACTCCACTTCGCTACGCTGTCTTTGCTAGTCCATCCCACGCTCTCGACTAACGATGACGTTTTAGCAGTCCTCTATCCCTTTCCCAGGGAAGCAACGTGCTCGCTCGCCTCAAGAAAAATGCGGTGCAGCAGCTCCTATTTTTCTTGACCCGCCCTGTGCGCGTTGCTGTTCTGGAGGTGTCGGCTCCGAGGGAATGTCAGGGCTTCCCGTCTCACCAAGGGAATGAAATCCTCATAGATATATCACCATCAGACCCGGTATCCGCTGAACCTTTCTCTGTTGCACCCGCAAAAAACAAGCAGTCAACCCCAAAGCCCCCCTGGCGAATGAAGGGCACGCTTATAAAACCCTAAAATATCTGCTAAAATTCTATCGAATTTCATCAGATATTTTCCGGCTATGCCGTCGGGTTTTTGCGTGCCAGAGGGCTAGCCCTCTGGACTCCCATTCCTGACCAGAAAATTCACAGGGTTGCATCATGGCACAGGAAGGACATTATCACCTGAGCGTCAAGATTATTTCTCGTGGCAAGGGGCAAGCTGCCACCGCGT